>JAYUQN010000067.1:0-5957 GCA_043756725.1 Saprospiraceae bacterium | reverse complement strand
TAATTTCACCGATAAAAAAGAATCAATAATCTAATAAATTGACAATGGAAGTAGATAGAGCCTTAATTTTGAAATTAGAAAATTTATCGCGCTTAGAATTGAGCGAAGCTGAGCGTGAAAAACTCACAGGCAGTTTGAACGACATTTTAAAAATGGTGGACAAGCTCAACGAGCTAAATACTGAGGGGGTCGAACCCTTAGTTTATATCAACGAAGATGTTAATATTTTGCGCGACGATGTGGTGAAAAACCAACTATCCCGCCAAGATGCTCTCAAGAATGCACCCGACCACAACGGCATCTATTTTAAAGTGCCAAAAGTGATTGATTTATGAATGGTTGAATTGTTGTATTGTTGAATTGTTATATTGTTATGTGAAACGCCAACAATACAACAATATAGCAATTCAACAATTCAACAATACAGCAATAAAACAATGAATAAAACGATTATTTCGGTAAAAGACTTAAGAAAAACCTACGTGATGGGCGCGGATACTATCAATGCCTTAAAATCGGTATCCATAGACATTTCAAAAAATGAATACGTGGCGTTGATGGGTCCCTCAGGTTCAGGCAAATCCACTTTGATGAATCTTTTGGGGTGTTTGGACACGCCTTCAAGTGGTTCCTATATTTTGAATGATATAGATGTGAGTCAAATGACGGATTCTGAATTGGCAGAAGTGCGGAACAAGGAGATAGGTTTTGTGTTTCAAACCTTTAATCTTTTACCGCGCATGTCGTCTTTAGAAAATGTGGCTTTGCCTTTGGTCTATGCAGGTATGAAAAAGGATGCTCGCCTTGAAAAAGCGCAAAACGCCCTCGAATCTGTGGGGCTTGGCGACCGTGTGATGCACAAACCCAATGAGTTATCGGGTGGACAAAGGCAGCGTGTAGCCGTTGCGCGTGCCTTAGTCAATGACCCCGCTATCATTTTGGCAGACGAACCGACGGGTAATTTGGATACTAAAACCTCTATTGAAATCATGGGGCTTTTTGAAAAGATACATCAATTAGGCAATACGGTTATCATCGTGACGCATGAACCCGATATTGCGCAACATGCGCACCGCATTATTCGCCTACGGGATGGGGTTGTGGAATCCGATATTCAAAACGAGCATGTTATCAGTGCTTTTGACCCAAATCATCCGTTTTTGAGAGCTGTGAGTTTAGAAATGTGAAATACTTAAGCCTTCTATTGAAACTATTGGCAGCCACATGCCGTTGAAGAAATAGCAATTTTGAAAAGCGTAAAATAAGCTGTTGAAGTTTTTTTTAATTTTTGCAAATATAATTTGATAAATGAAATTCAAAATACTATCTTTGCACCGCTTTAGAAGAAAAGTATAAAAACACCCGTTTGGAGGAGTGGGTGAGTGGCTGAAACCACCAGTTTGCTAAACTGACGTACGGGTAACTGTACCGAGGGTTCGAATCCCTCCTTCTCCGCAAGTTGAATTAGGAATTAGGAATTAATAATTAGGAATGTCCAACTTTCCGTTTTTTAATTCCTAATTCCTAATTGACAAATTAGTAATTTTTTAGGGGCGTAGCGCAGTTGGTAGCGCACTTGGTTTGGGACCAAGGGGTCGCAAGTTCGAATCTTGTCGCCCCTACTAAAAGAAAACAGAAAGCCTTGATAATCAATTGATTCTCAAGGCTTTCTTATTGTAAATTGCTTTCATAATGTATCTTTGACATATCGCTTTCAATTCTATTGGCGTTTGAGTTGAAACAACCCATATTGTAAATTGCTTTCATAATGTATCTTTGACATATCGCTTTCAATAGACCCTGCGATAAGCCATTGAAAATCAATTATTTACAACAGAATCAGAAAGTGAATAGTCAATAAAAATGGCAAACTGATGTATCAGTTACGCCATTTTTTTTATTTCTAAAACGTGACACCTTTGAATTGAATTGTTATAGGGGAATGAACTTGGGTAGCACAGACGGGCTTATGTTTAAGGATAGTCATTATCCTCGTGCTCTTGTTTTAACTACATCTACTTTGGCACTCTGGAAAACTAAGATTTTTTTTTCAGGCTTGGCACGAAAGAAGGCTGGTTTTTGATTTTGTTTTTATGAAAAATTTTCAATTTTTCATAAAAACAAAATCAAAAACCCTCTTGGGTTTTTTCCATTGGAATCCCTTTGGGAAGAGCACCAAAGTAGAACAACTTTTATTAAGAAATGAAACTTCCCAAAATTTTCAATTTTTCATAAAAATAAAATTAAAAACCCTCTTAAGTTTTCAAATGCCAAAGTAGAACTAATAACTTTACAATGAAAATAACAACCGTTCAAACTGACCTTGTTTGGGAAAATAAGGTAGCAAATTTTAAAAAATTTGATGATTTACTGAGGGGGTGCCATCAGTCAGATATTGTTGTGTTGCCTGAAATGTTCACAACGGGTTTTTCTATGAACCCAAAGCCTTTTGCAGAACCGCTTTTTGGTGAAACCTTTGAGTGGATGACCCAGAAAGCGACTGACCTCAATGCCGCTATCACAGGTAGTTTTATTTGTGTTGACAATGGTAAATACTATAACCGCCTACTTTGGGTGCAGCCTGACGGCAATTATGTCAAATACGACAAACGCCATCTTTTTTCTTTAGCGCATGAAAATGCCCATTATACTGAGGGGGGGGCGCGCGTTACTATTCCGTGGCGTGGCTGGCAGGTATGCCCTTTGATATGTTACGATTTGCGTTTTCCCGTCTGGAGTCGTAATGTTTCACAATCACCTTTTGAAAAAAAAGAAAGAGATATGGACTATTATGACCTCTTGCTGTATGTGGCTAATTGGCCCCAAAGGCGCAATCACGCATGGAAATCGCTTTTAACCGCACGGGCTATCGAAAACCAAGCGTATGTAGTAGGCGTGAATAGAGTAGGCGAAGATGGCAATGGCATAATATACAGTGGTGACACCTCCGTCATAGATTATGCGGGTGAAATGTTGTTGCAACAGTCTCATACTGAGGGGGTACAAACGACAATACTTTCTCACTTAAAATTGACGGAATTCAGACATAAATTTGGCTTCTTAAAAGATGGTGACAATTTTAAAATAAATATTATTTAAATATTATATTTATTTATATTTTATCTCATAAATCATTGATTATCATTAAATTGCAATAGATTATTTTTATATTTTAAGTGTTTTTTTTAAATTTGACCCAATATAAATTTGTTAAAACTGGTATTGATAAAAGAAAAATTTGAAAAAAAATGAAAAAAGTTATTAAAATATAAAAGGTCTTTACTACCTTTGTTGTAGCAAGATAAAAATACGGTACTGGAGCAGTAAATTTTATTTTGTTATTTATCATAAAGACACAATTTTTATTGGGTGACTCCAGCGCCTGTAACGAACAGCACCTTAACAAAATGGAAGGACAAATCGATCCCGCGTGTTACGCGAAACGACCCTTTATAATCCTACCAATCTTACTTACACTTATAACCACAATTTTTACGACAACACTTTACGCTTCAGACAACTACCCGACACCCCCGAATAATGAACTGACTTTTAAAGCTGTTCCTATTATTGCCAACACTATTGCCGCTTATCATAATCTCAAAACGATTCATGCTCCTCAACCGAAAGAGAACGTCAAACAACTTGACGAAGCTCAAGTAGCTTCTGTAGCAGCAGTTTCGGATAAGGAAAGTGTCGTTGAGTCTCTTGCTACCCTCTCGCCTGTCAAAGAAGAAAAAATTTCTTCTGAAACAGCCGATGCCATGAGTAAAATGACAAGCACCACTTTTTCTTTTGCCACTTTAGAAAAAACAGAAAGGCGACAATATATTGCCTATTTCGCTGAATCACACACTGATTGGGGTTTTCGCTATCGTTTTGGCGGTACAGCCATTGACAATGGCATTGATTGCTCCGCTTTTACGCGCTATGTCTTACAATATTTTGATATAAAAGCCCCTCGTACCTCTCGCGAACAATATGAGGTAGGTGACAAGATAGCTGTGGAGCAAGCCCGTGCAGGTGATTTGGTTTTCTTTGGCAGCAAAAAAAATATCAGTCACGTTGCTCTTGTTGTTTCAAACGATGACAAAGGCTTGGTAGTGGTTCATAGTTGCAGTCGGGGTATTATTAAAGAAAATATTACGGAATCAAGCTATTGGCGTCCTAAGTTGAAAAGTATGGCTGTTAATCTTTTTGACTCTTCTCAACCTAAATAATTTAAATTATAAGATTGGCAATTAGGAAATCCATAATTCTAATCTTGACGCAGCATATAAAATGAAACGAAAACCCAACTTTATACTCAATTTTAAATGGGGACTTTTGCCTGCTTTATTCGTAGTAGGCAAGTTCTTAATATAATAAAAATTTTAATAGGTGCGATATTGCCTTTAGCAATATCGCGCTTTTGTTTTTTTATGAAACTTTTTAAAAAAATTTTATTCCGAAACATCCTCGTTTAGTTTCTTTTTATTTTATTTGCGAATCAAAGACTTTTTCATCAATTTCAAACTTATAGAAACCGCTATATTTGCTGCTTATAAAAATGAAAGGTAGAAAAAAAACTAAGAAAAAAATGCTTAATCTGATTCTTTTCGGACCGCCTGGCTCGGGAAAAGGCACACAGGCTGAAAAACTTATAGCCCAATACAATCTATTTCACATTTCAACAGGTGATATGTTTCGCTACGAGTTGAGTCATAATACCGAATTAGGCCAGTTAGCGCGTAGCTATATGGATAAAGGGCAGCTTGTTCCCGATTCTGTTACTATTTCGATGTTGCAAAAGCGGGTTGAGGACAATCCTAATGTGAAAGGCTTTATTTTTGATGGCTTTCCTCGTACTATTGCTCAAGCTGAAGCCTTAGATAGCTTTTTAGCAAGTAGAGGTGAATCTATTACGGGTTTGATAGAATTGGCTGTTGATGAAGATGAAATTGTCAAGCGTGTTTTACTGAGGGGTAAAACATCGGGTCGTGCTGACGATAATGATGAAAGCATTATCCGCAAACGCATCGCTGTTTATCGCAATGAAACCACACCTGTGGCTGAACATTATGCTCAATCAGATAAATCTTTTAAAATTGAAGGCGTTGGCTCTATAAATGATATTTTTCACCACCTTTGTCAAACGATTGACAATTTGGGTGTCAAAGCTTAAGGACTTAGATTCAAAACAAATTCAAACGTCCAAAAAGGTTTTTACTTTTTTGGACGTTTGTGCTTGAAATATCTGTAAAATCCAAAATAGTTGTTGCTGTAATTTTTCGTGTTCAAATGTAGAGACGTTGCACTGCAACGTCTCTACGTGGTTCATTTTAACAAGGTTATTGAAACAAAATACCCTATAGCACACAAAAAATTACAGTAACAAATAGTTTACAAAAATTATCAAAAATGCTCAATAATCTTAAATTTCAACAATTCTTAGAACAATATTTCAGAATTATGGATTCGCAAGAAGCCATGAATCAGTTGAAAGACTTTATGTTTTCATTATCTCCCGATGAACTTATGGCTTTTATGCTTGATACAGGCAAAGCCCATAATGAAGCTATCAAACAAGCTTTAGCAAATCCTAATTGTACAGATATTGAAAAACAAAAACTGCAAGCACAATTTGAAAACCTATTGACCACTTTTGTTCGCGCTCCTTCTTTATCAAGAGCAGCATAATAGAAATAAAACTCAAAGCATACTTCTAATCAACTGCGCTCCCTTCACCATATTCACCAATTTCTGCTTCGTTGCCCACCGTGCCGTTTGGCTCATACCACAATCGGGCGCAACTGCCAATTTTTCAGCAGGCACAAAAGGCAATATTTTGCGAATACGCTCTGCCACATCTTCGGGCGTTTCAATATAATAACTTTTTACATCAATAACGCCTACGGCAATATCCATTTTTTCAGCAAAACGCTCTAAAAGATGGACTTCTGAAAAATTGAGTATCG
>JAYUQN010000066.1:0-2291 GCA_043756725.1 Saprospiraceae bacterium | reverse complement strand
TGGGCAAGTGGGCATTTTTTTACAATAACCTTGTTAAAATGAACCACGTAGAGACGTTGCACTGCAACGTCTCTACAATTGCACACGAAAAATTACAGTAACAATTAAATCTTTTAGATATTCTTAATTTTCAACGGGTTGGGCGTTTTTATGCTTCCCAAAATGGTAATTGAACAAACCCGCCTTGATACCTGCACTGATGGATACGCCTTGCAAAGTGTTAGCCGTTAAGAGTGCCGAGTTATTGTCATTGAGTATTGAAAAACGATAATTTGCACCGACAAACAATTTCATAAAAGACAACAAATTCGCTTCTACATTAATACCCGGTTGAATGACCATATAGCTGTTGCTATTTTGTGAAAAATAGTTGTCATGTCCATTTCGGTCATTAAAACGATAAATCCCACGCCGATTATCTCCGCTAAGCGAATCCGCTTGTGCTATACCCATACCCACCATTAAGGGGAAAGTGATATGCACTGCGGCATTGGGCTTGGGGGTAAATTCAATTTTACCACCCATAAATCGAGATTGAAGATACAGTGGGCTAACGCTTTTCGGCGAAAAAGTGTTACTCAATGATTGTTGAGCCGTGACACCAAAAGCAAAACGGTTGTTAATCATCAACATAACCGAACCGCCGCCAAAACTCGTAAAGTCACTTTTTAGTTGTCCATATTGCACTTCAGGGGCAACATAAATTCCCCACGAATGGGGTTTAGTGAGTTTCAAAAGCGTGTGAATTGTATCCTGTGCGGATAAATTTAAAGTAGTTAAGCTGAGTAAGACAGCCAAAGCAAGGGTTTTCTGCAACATTTTTTTCATTTTTTAAGTAATTTTAAGTAACTTTCTTTAAAAAGTAATACAATGCTCCAAACGTTAATTGAAAAAAGGGGGTTGCGCCAAGTTATAATCTTTAATTTCTTAGTTCTACTGTGGCATTCTAAAAAAGCCCAAGCAGCCCCTGCCCTTGAAGGGGAGTACATTGCAAAGTAGTTTGAATTTTTGAACTTTTTCCCCTAAAAATAATTCTGGAAAAACGCACTTTTTGCAACTACTTTGCAATGTACTCCCCTTCAGGGGCAGGGTTGATTGGTTCTAATTTAGCACTCGAAAAAGCCCAAGCATCCCCCCGACCCCCAAAGGGGGAGTACATCCGAAGTAGCTTAGAAATTAGTACACTTTCGTTGAAAAAGTACCGAATTTTGACTTGCTTCGGATGTACTCCCCCTTTGGGGGTCGGGGGGACGCATGGCTTTTTCGAGTGCCAAAACAGAACTTAACAGCCCTTCCCTTTGGGGGTCGGGGGGATGCTTGGGCTTTTTCGAGTGCTAAAATAGAACCAATCAACCCTGCCTTCAGGGGCAGGAGGCTGCTTGGGTTTTTATAGAGTTCCAAAGTAGAATTAGTTAATTTTTAATATATAAAAAATGCTCCTTATTGATGCCCATTTAGACCTTTCTATGAATGCTTTAGAATGGAACAGAGATTTGACGCTATCGGCTCATAAAATCCGTGAAAGAGAAGCAGGTATGACTGACAAAGTGGACAGAGCCAAAGGTATGGTCTCCTTACCCGAATTGCGGAAAGGTAAAATTGGCTTAGTGGTTGCCACTCAGATTGCCCGATATGTTGAAAAAGGGAGTCCGTTACCAGGTTGGCATTCTCCCGCACAAGCTTGGGCGCAAGCGCAAGGGCAATTCGCATGGTACAAAGCGATGGAGGATTTGGGTGAAATGAAACAAATTACCAATGCCCACCAACTCAATCAACACATAGACTTGTGGAACGACCCCTCAGTAAAAAATGATAAAAAACCCATTGGTTTCATCCTCAGCCTCGAAGGAGCAGATTCTCTCATTAACCTTTCATATTTAAACAAGGCATACGCTTATGGCTTGCGTGCCTTAGGTCCAGCCCATTATGGACCCGGTCGCTATTCGCCCGGAACGGGTGAAGAAGGCACTTTGACAGCTTTAGGCGTTCAACTCCTCAAAGAAATGGATGCTTTGAACATGATTTTAGACGTCACCCATTTGACAGATAAAGCCTTTTCACAAGCCACTAAGCTCTACAAAGGAGCGATATGGGCAAGTCACCACAATTGCCGCACTTTGGTGCAACACCAACGACAACTGACCGATGAACAAATTAAAATTTTGATAGAGCGAGAGGCTGTCATTGGCGGCGTTTTAGACGCCTGGATGCTTACCCCTAATTGGATAAGAGGTTTTTCAACCCCTCAGTCAAAAGGGGTAAATCTTGAAACGCTCATTGACCATTATGAC
>JAYUQN010000065.1:0-5962 GCA_043756725.1 Saprospiraceae bacterium | reverse complement strand
GCAACGTCTCTACGTGGTTCATTTTAACAAGGTTATTGTAAAAAAAATGCCCACTTGCCCACAAAAAATTACAGCAACAAAAAATTTATCCTAAATCTTTGCTTGAATAAAATTTACATTAAATATTTACATATATTTATATTTTTTATTAAACCCAAATACCGATTTAAACGAACTAAAAAACAAGACTTATGGTTAAAACTTTAAGAAGGAAAATTTTTTCACTAAAAAAACCGTAAGCATTATGAGCAACGTTCTCCAATCCACATTGGGCAGATTTCGCCTTGACAACCCACAAAAGCACAAAAACTTGGTTATCATTCCGTTATTTGATGAAGCCCCTACGGCTTTTGATTATATCAGTTTGAAAACTGCCCTTGACAAAGGGCTTGCCACCATTACAGAAGTGAGCGAAGGGGGCAGTGTACCCGATTTGAAAGTGACGAACAAAGCGGATATGCCCATTTTACTCATTGATGGTGAGGAACTTATTGGGGCGAAGCAAAACCGCATCGTCAATACCTCTATCCTTTTAGCGGCTAAAAGTGAAACGCTGATTCCTGTCAGTTGTACCGAAAGTGGTCGTTGGGGTTACAATTCCGATTCTTTTCGCAGTTCAATGTCTATGATGAATGCTTCTGCGCGCGCCAGTAAATCGGAGCGTGTAAAAATGTCCAGAAGTTCTATGAATAGCTACGGAGCGGGGCAATCAGAAGTTTGGAGCGATGTATCAAAATTGCAAAGTTCATTGGGTACATCGTCGCCTTCCAATGCTATGAGCGATAGTTATACACAAAAAGCAACGGATGTGAGTGAATATCTCACCGCTTTTCCGCTTTTAGCGCATCAAAAAGGCATGATTGCCTTTGTAAATGGGTCGCCTGTTTTCGCTGATTTTATTTCAAAATCTGACGCCTTTGCCGATGTGCATAGCAAATTGGTCAAAAGTGTTGCCATTGAATGTTTAATGCTCCCTGAATCGTTGGCACCGACCGACCTTAATAACCTTAAAATAGAAGGCTGGAAATGGCTTAACAGCTTGTCAGATACAACCGAAATACCCATGAATGCCCCCATAGGCATGGGTTCAGATGCACATTATGAAAGCGCAACACAAGGGGCAACTGCTTTGTATTTCAATGAAACGCTTGTTCATCTTTCCGTTTTCAATAAAATGCCAAACAAACAGGAACAGGAAGGCGCTTTGGGTGATTCGATGAGAAGAAGGCGGCAGTTTTAGGAGCTAAATTTTTGGCTCTCTGTCAATTTTTGTGAAAAAATACTGAGGGGGTAAATATCGCCGTAAAAACCCTCCAAGAGTTTCAAACTCTTGGAGGGTTTTGCGCCTCACTACAAATTTTATCTACAATCTTTGCTATTAAAATGAAAGAGCAAACGAAGCCAGTAAGCGACTTGGGTTTTTATCAAAACTAAACGGCTTGCCGCCGATAGTGATATGGTCGCCAAATTTATCAAAATTACCTTCATAGCGCAGGTCAATACCGAGATTGCCAAAATCTGCACCAAAACCCAATTGGTAGCCCCATTTCATTTGCTCAAATTTAGACTGGTAATTCTTTATTTTAACCAAATCGGACGTACTGGAAAGGTGTAAATGCCCAACAGGTCCCCCATTGATGCGAAAATTTGCTAATTTTACACCCAATAAAATAGGAATATCCAAATTCAAAAAGGATTCTTTTTGAAGCGAATCGAGCGCAGGTCCTTTCAGTGCTTTCACGTTATAAGTCACTTTACTGGAATTAAGATTCAACTCTGGTTGAATAAAAAACTTCAAAGCACTCAATCGGACAAAAGCGCCAAAGTGAAAACCATAATTAGCATCTCCAATATTCACGCTGACAGAATCTGTTTTGATGCCTCCTACCACATCGGCAGGTTTGATATCGGGTGTGCTAATACCTAACTTTACGCCCCAGCGAAAGCCTTGAGCAGAAGCAGAAAAATGGGTTAGTGCCAAACAGGCAACAATAAAAATGAACCTTTTCATACGTTTTGATTTTTTATTTCAATAAATAACGTTGTTTTCACAAGTTTGTGATTTTTTAGTGGTAGTTAAGTTAGGCTTTTAACGGAAGTTTAACTTCTTCACATAATTAATTTTACTTTTGCAGTCTGAAAAAGATAAGGCAAAAGGAAATACTTAAATAACCAAAATGACAACGATAAAGTTTAAAATAAATTATTAATATATGCTTGAAATAAAAGAGTCCCTTTTTGTTGGCAGTTTTGTCCGTGAAGATGCTTGCCCCAAAGATACAAAACCCGAATACGCCTTCATTGGTCGTTCAAATGTCGGTAAATCTTCGTTGATAAATATGCTGTGTCGTAAAAAATATGATTTAGCAAAAATATCTAACACGCCGGGTAAAACACAAACCATTAATTACTATAATATTGACAATCAATGGTTTATGGTAGATTTGCCAGGCTATGGCTATGCCCGTATTTCAAGAACGAAACGCGAAGAGTGGGAAAAAATGATTCATTTCTATTTAAAAAACCGTAAGCCGCTACAATACGTATTTCTTTTAATAGATGCCATGATTTCACCTCAAAAAATTGACATTGAGTTTATGAATTGGCTCGGTGAAAACCGTATCCCCTTTGTCATTGCTTATACCAAAACGGATAGGATATTGCCCAGAGATTTGAAAAAAAATCTACACGCTATTCAAGAAGAAATTCTGAATTATTGGTCGGAATTACCACCACAGTTCATTACTTCGGCTGAAAAAAAGCGTGGACGTACAGAAATATTAAATTTTATCGGAGAAGCTAATCAACAGTTTTACCAAATATGACCATTGCACAGAAAGTAAAAAACTTGCTAAAAAAACCCACAAAACCTTATCCACCCGTCATTGAACGCATGGACAATTGGCCCATTTTCAAACTGAGCCAAGACCGCAAGCGTTTTATAAAGGAAATAGATGAATTCACACTCAACCGCCTCGTTAAGGAAAAACCTAAACTTTACGACCTCCTTGCTCAAACCATATATCAAGAGCGTATCCGCATCAAAGACTCGCCCTGGAAGGTTGACCCTCCCAACGAAGCGCAGTTTTGGAATAAAATACGTAGTGGTTTGTTGAAAACGGAGAATGAAACTAAGATAAAAGCGCAAGAAACCCGCAAAGAATTGCTTCATAAAATCATCCACCGCTATTCAGAAGAAATTGTGGGCACTTTTAGCATCCCCACTTTCCGCTTCGCAAGAGGCTTTTTAACTGTTTTTTTTAGCCGCCTACTCAATGCTGCGGCAGAGCGGTGGTGGCGCATGTTTGGTACACGCTATCAACTGCATGAACGCCTGCAAGTTTATGGTGAAACCGATACCATTCGTACGCTTTTCGACAAAGGCATCGTGGTCGTTGTGCCCACCCATTTCAGCAACCTTGACTCTATCCTCGTTGGTTTTGTGATGGATCAAATTTTGGGATTGCCTTCGTTTTCTTATGGCGCGGGTTTGAATTTATACAATTCAGGCTTACCCGCTTTTTTCATGAATCGGCTCGGAGCCTACCGTGTGGACAGGCGTAAAAAAAATGAGATCTACCTTGAAACCCTAAAATCCATGTCTAATTTGTCCATGCAGCGCGGAACTAATAGCTTGTTTTTTCCGGGGGGTACACGCGCGCGCTCAGGTATGGTGGAAACAAAATTGAAAATGGGTTTGCTCGGCACGGTTGTAGAAGCACAGCGCACCCTTTGTCAAAATAGTACAACCCCAAATTTGAACAGTGCAACAGAATCGGAAAAGCAGAAAGAAACACCCCAAAAGATATTTATTGTGCCTTTAGTTATCAGTTATCACTTTGTGTTAGAAGCTCCTTTTTTGATACAACAACACTTGCAAATTACGGGTAAGGAACGCTACATGAAAAGCAAATCTGAAGGCAGTAGTATCAGAGAATGGATAAAATTTATTTGGCAATTTTTCTCTAAAAAATCCGATATTATCCTCTCTTTTGGCAAACCTATGGACGTTATGGGCAATTTTGTGGAAAAAAATGGTATCAGCACCGACGCTCACGGCAATATTATTGACATAAAAGACTATTTCATCCATGCTACTTCTGAAAATACTGAGGGGGTCGTTACAGAAGATTTTCAGCGTGAAGATGAATATACAAAACTCTTAGCTGACAAAATTGTAGATAGATTTCACCGTGAAAACATCGTGCTTAGTAGCCATGTGGTCGCTTTCACCGCCTTTAATATGCTGCGCCGCAAATATGATGATTTAGATTTATATGCCTTATTGCGCTTGCCCCACGATGATTATGTGTTTCCAATAGAACATTTTACTGCCGCCATCCATGCCGTTCAAGTTGCGCTGTTTGAGTTAGAGGAGAAAGGGCGTCTAAAATTGTCGAGTGCTGTTCGCTTATCACCCACCGAATTGGTGCAAGATGGGGTAAAAAATCTGGGTATTTACCACATGCGCAAACCCCTTTCTTTCAATAAACACGGCGATATCGAAAGCGATGATTTCAGCACCTTATTTTATTATCACAACCGCCTTGAGAATTTTGGACTTACAAAAAGGGTAAGGTGGGAAAAGTTTAAAATAGAACTAAAAGCAACGGATAATTGACAATGGACAAATGACAATGTGTTGATAATCAATACATTGTCACTTGTCCATTGTCAATTATCCGTTGTTGGTTTACTGTTCGTTTTCGAGACTGTTGAGTATTTTTATACCTTCATCTTCTGCGGTATGGTCACCATCTTCAAAAATGATTACAATCCAAAAATTGGTAGCATTTTTCGTATTGATTAAACCACACACCATCACTTGCAAGCCATCTTTGTAGCCCAAAACGTATTTGCCTTCAAAACCGTCGTGCGAAGCAATATTATGCTCTTCGTCTTTCACTTCAAATTTGAGTGATTTAGCAATTTCTTTTGTTGCATCGTGCATCGCTGCCGCTGTTAAGTTGCGGTCTTCATAGACATACATATACAAGTGCATGCCATCACCGTCACATTCAAACTCGTTGTCCGTGTTTTTAATCGTTTTAAAATCATCGGGCAATTCGATGGACATTTTGTAATGATCCCAAATAAATTCTTGTTGTGCTTGGGCTGAAAAAGCAGCGCAGAAAATTGCGATAGCGAGGACTAAAAAAGATTTTTTCATTCTGGTTTTTTAATTTTAAGTTGATAAATAGATAGAAAAATAAGCTCGAAAACAAAGTTTTGATTTCTAACTCAATGTCAAATGCAAAGAAACTATTTTTTATTATATCAAATAGCCAATAATATGTGAATGATAAAAAATTACTATTGCTCGGTTAAAACGGATAATTGTTATCTATTTTGTTTTTTCATTTTACCTAAAATTTTTGAAAAATATGTACATTTACGATACATTTCATTATTTCTCAATCTCTATTTCTAAATTGAACAACATGAAAAATCTCTTTTTAATACTGTTTTTTACACTCGGCATCTTCTCTCTATCGGCTCAAACCACAACGGCAAATGATACAGCAGCAACAACGCTGAATTTACAAGACTATGCGGGCATCTACAAAATGGCTGACTTTTTTAAAGAAGCCACACTGGAAGTCAAAAACGGCGAACTCTTTGCCGAATTGGACGTTAATGGCAGTAATAAACTCTTGAAGCAAGAAGCAAAAGACGTGTTCAAAAGCACCAGTAGCTATGGCACTATCTTTAATTTCAAACGCAATGCCGAAGGCAGAGTGGTGAGTGTTAAATTGGAACTCATGGGGCAGGAAGTGACAGGAGAAAAAGATAAATAAATGAAAAGGAAGTTACTTTTTTACAGTAACTTCCTTCTCTTAAAGTACGGAAAATGAAAATTAAATGTTGCTGTAATATTTCGTGTGCAAGTGGGCATTTTTTTTACAATAACCTTGTTAAAATGAACCACGTAGAGACGTTGCACTGCAACGTCTCTACAATT
>JAYUQN010000064.1:0-2294 GCA_043756725.1 Saprospiraceae bacterium | reverse complement strand
TTGTAGCTTCGGATTTATCCGAACCCGTCTAAACGGCTTTAGCCGTTAGCATTAGTAAAATAATATTGGTACACAAATAAAATTAAACCACAGATGACACAGATTCAACTGATTATTACTGATTTATGTGTTGACAATCATCTTTTTTCAACACATAAATCAGTTAAATCAGTGTCATCTGTGGTTTAAGCACGTAGCACGGCTAAAGCCGTTTAAACGCGTTCGGATAAATCCGAAGCTACCTCAAAACCATTGTTTCCAAAGCCGAAAGATAGCGTTTTTTAGCTTCAGGCGCATAATCAAAATACAAATCGGGTTCTATCAACTCCAATTCCATGAGTAGGAATTTCCCATTTTTTAAAATGCCATCCACGCGGGCATAAAGCAAATCGCTGCCAAAGATTTTAACAATATGCGCAGCCGTTTCAATAACAGAAGCCTGTGGTTGATAGGCTTGATAGTGGCCACCAAATTGTGATTGCACCCTAAAATCATGCTTTTTAGGCTTTTTTAAAACCGCATGCGAGTATTCCCCTTGAAAAAACAGCAGAGACACTTCGCCCATTTTTTGAATTTCAGGCATGAAAGGTTGTAGTAAAAGGTCGCGTTCAAGGGCAATAGGCTTGTATTCTGCTTCGATAGCCGCTATTTCAGCTTGTGAAAAAAGCGTCGTTAAAAAAGAAGCGGCTGAAATAGCAGGTTTTATAACAGCTTTACGCCATTTTTTTTCTTTTAACACAGACAAATCCAAACCTGTATTTTTAGGGATGAAAATAGTGGGGATGATATCAATGCCTTGTTGCTGCAAGTCTTGCAGGTAAAATTTATGTTGATTGCGTTTAATTATAGGGAGGGGGTTCAAGGTTTTGATATTTTGTTGTTCTAAATTGTCTAACCACGCTGCGAACTCAACGGGATATTCAAAATAATCCCAAACGGTTCTAAAAATCAAGCAATCGTAGGAAGCCCAATTTACTGAGGGGTCGTTCCAAATGACAACATCTACGTTTATGTTTTTTGAAATTTCAGCGGCTAATGCTTGTTCTTTTTCAAAGGCATTGGGCCAGTTTTTACAGGTGAGTAAGGCTATTTTCATAAGTCGGTGTAGTAGGAAAATTCATTTTCTGCTAATTGAATTGAAATTTTGTACGTAAAATGTAGAGACGTTGCAGTAGAGACGTTGCAGTGCAACGTCTCTACGCACTCATTATTTCAATAGTTTTTCAATGTGGTTTTTAAACCATTTTGTTTTTACTAAATCTGATTTGGGTATGTTTTGACGTTGTTGTAAATGCGTACAGTAGGTTTTCATAGGCAGTGATTTATAAAAAGTTTCAAAGGTATTACTGTTCAAATATTTTTGTACACTTGTAGATTGCTCAATATTTTCACCTTCATTTCTAAACCTTTTTTGTAAGGGGTTGCCATTAAAATGAGGTTCTCCAAAATAAGGATAACTGGTGCGTGACAAAGGAATATGCAGACTTAATGTGTCTTTTATCTCGTTTTTAGCTTTTATAAGGTCTTTTATATACTTATTTTTGTCAAATTCACGCCCTTTATTCTGATTGTATTCTTCCAAATTATCAGGATGGTATAGATAGTTTTCAATGCTATAATAATGCAAGATGTAAAGACTGGGATACTGTTTACGGATATTTTTAATATCATCATTGCTTAAAAAATCTCTATCTACAATGCCTTTCATGTCACTTGTTCTGACTTTGTGATAGACATTATTGCGGTTATTATCAGGCACAAAGACAGATTTAGGAATACCCACCGTCGCATAATAATCTCTATCTTTATTTTCAACAAAATAAATAGTCATTTTTTCAAACAAGGAAGATAAAAACTCTTTACCAACGGCAATTTCATAAATATCAGGATTCTCTTTGGGTTCGGGCGATAATATGCGAGGTGCATCGAAATCGAAATCATCAAAATCAAGGATGGCGGCTTGTTCAGATTGTTTAGCATATTCAATAAAGCCCAAAGAATGAGAAGCCGTCCACAATTGACAGTTATCTGGAATCCAATTTTCCGTTATTTCTTTCAACAAATTAAATTGAAGTTGTGTGTTCAAATGCAAATCAAGTTCGTCAAGATAATAAATGGTGTTTTGATAAAGCGGTACTCGAATTAATAAGTTTATCAATAAATTAAAAATTTCTTTTTCACCTGCACCCAAATAGTTATAATGAAATTCTGAAACGCCCTTTGCAAAAATTATTTGAGCCACTTTGCCATCTAAAGGTGGTATAATTTTGAGTAATCGAAGTTTTGTACCATTC
>JAYUQN010000063.1:0-5967 GCA_043756725.1 Saprospiraceae bacterium | reverse complement strand
TTGCGCAACGGCTAAAGCCGTTTATACGGGTTCGGATAAATCCGAAGCTACGTGTTACATTTTTATAGTAGTGCAGTGGAAAAGCTTATTTTTGAACCCATAATTTGCCCATTTCAGACTGAAACTCATTGTCAATTTTGATATGATACGTGCCAATTGGAATATTTTGGGTTTTAATTTCAATAGAGTTTTCACCTTCTGAAAGGAATCTATATTGTCTTGAAACTTCATTGCCCGATTGATTAATCAAGTGCACCACATAAGTTTCATCTTTAAGAGCGATGAAACGAATATTGAAGGCAGAAGCTATGGGGTCGGCAACGATAATGAGAGGGTCGCTGAGGCTTCCTTTTTTATCATCATTCGGGTTGAATAGATTTGTTTCAATTGGGAGCCAGTTGTGCGCCTGAGCGAATTGCAAAGGCATTAGAGCCATTGCTAAAAAAAGGCTTTTTACATTTTTCATTTTTTTAGAATTTAATTTTATTGCGTTAATCTTGTTTCTACTAAGAATGTTACAAAAAAAATATGGTTACGAGTTATTAAAATAATTTATATGAATTACTTAGATACAAAGTTAATTGTTTTTTTTTAAATATTAAAAATTTATTTTCATAAATTAACAAAATTTTGGTATATATTAAATATAAATAAAAAATAATATGAAAACAATCTTTTTACGGAACTTTTTCATATCGTTTTATGTAAAACAAAAGCCGAAAGTATGACACTTCCGGCTTTTTCTTGTACAAGAAAGAATAATTTGACAATACATTTACTTTTCAATCAGCAATTTGCTAACGGCTGTTTGCGTTTCGTTGCTCAATTTCACAAAATAGAGACCAGAAACAATACTGTTGGTATCCAATTCAACAATATTTTCACCATTCTCAAACTGTTTAGTTTGCCGAATAAGTGTTTTACCTGTCACATCCACAAGCTGAAGGGTATAAGTGCCTTGTTCAAGTACTTTATAACGAATAGTCACATTATCATCCGCAGGATTAGGGTAAACTGTTAGGTTTTCATCATCCTCAAAAAGCGTTGTATTTTCAAGCAAAGGACGAATAAAGCTTGTGCTGCTTGTATTTGCCGTAAGGGTATAACAGTTTGTTGTAGAAAATGCACTGCTCGCACCCCGAATACGGACAAAATAAGTTCTACCTATGCTTGCTGTATTATAAAGAATGGTTTCATCTAAAGTGCCAGCATTATCAGAAGTTGCCAAAATGCTCCCGATAGTGCCATTGTTTTTAGCAGAATAGAGATATAAAATATAATTTGCAGGCAGATTTGATAGAGTCAATTTAAGTTTAGGAAGTGCCGAAGTCGTTGTTATTTTATAATAATCATTGTCGGTAGTAGTGCCAATTTGCGAGCTGATAGGCGCACCTGCCACAAGAGCTGTAGCCGTAGTTGGAGAATTATCAGAAGGCTCATTGATATTTGAGCACAAAGGGGCTGTAGAATAAGTGAAATTTGAAACAGTCGCATCATTCGCCGCATTGCCATCTGTGGCACTATTCGGGTTCTCTGTTCGAGCGGTGAAAGTATGATTGCCTGTTGTATAACCCGTTATATTTTGCAAGTTGACATTCGTCGTGGCGTTTGACGCCAGAGAACCCGTCCAATTGTAGGTAATTTCAGCCCCATTGTCCACTTTGGATAAAATACTTACAGAAGTAAGGGTTGCACTGCCGAAATTTTTCAAAGTTACTGAGGGGGTCTCACTTGCACCGACTGCGCCATTGGGTTTCGCAATTGCTGTAATACCTGCATCGTTGGCAATTGAAACACTGATATTTATAGCAGTAGAAGTGGTAGTGGCATTCGCATTGTCATAAGCCTTAGCGGTAATAACGTAAGAACCGACGGCAACACTGTTCCAAAGAAATGAATAAGGCACTGTCAAAGCTGTACCTAATAATGTCGTACCATTGTAAAACTCAACTTTGGCAATTGAGCCGTCTGAATCAGCAGCACTGGCTTCAATTGTGATGGTAGTAGGAGCCGTAAAAACGGCGTTATTGGTCGGAGAAGTGATGGATACTGAGGGGGCTTGATTGAAACCGTTGAGGTTAGAATCCCAGACACCACGACCATAAGTAGCTGCCCGAAGCCTGCCCGTTGGATAAAAAATTTCTAAATCCATAACAGGAACACCCGGCATGCCATTGGTGAATGACTCCCAACTTGTACCTGAATTGCTTGAAAAACAGACACCTAAATCGTTGCCACAATAAACCACACCGCCTGCATTGCTTTGCGTTACAAAACAATTGACGGGTATTTGAGGCATACCCGCTGAAATATTCGTCCAAGTAGAGCCCCCATTTATTGATAAAAACGCACTATTGCCCGTGTAACTTGCCAAAGCCACATATATTTTATTGGCATCATTCACGTCAATATGTATATTTTGAATGGTTGGATTAGCCGGTAAGCCTGCGGTTATATCCGTCCAAGACGTACCGCCATTCGTAGTTTTCATCACTTTGGTTTTACTGGCTGCCACGATTAATTGGTTATTGGTTTTAGCCACATCCAAAGATACAAGCGTACCGACACCCGAAAAGGCGCTAATGGTTGTCCAAGCAGTACCGCTGTTGATACTTTTCACCACATTAGTGCCACCTGCATAAAGTGTTGTGGCAGTTACAGGGTCTTGCAGCCAGGGCGTTACCCAACCACCGCCCGTGACGGTATAAATTTTAGAAAAACCACCGCCACCATTTGTGGAGCGATAGAGATTACCGTAGTAAATGGATGAAAACAAATTATTATTATTGGTGCGGTCAATGAAACACAGCATACCGTCGCCGCCATTGACTTCGCTCCATGACGTGCCGTTTGTGGTCAAGGTGGTTCCATTGTCTTGATGTCCACTTAATATTGTTGTTTCACTTGTAGCAGAAAGACCCAGACCATAGAGTTGCGCAATAGACAAATTAGAGCTTAAATCTGACCATGAAGCACCTGAATTAGTTGTTTTAAAAACCCCACCATCGCAGCCCACATACAAATCAGTGCCTTTGAAACACAAATCGTGAATATCTGCATGAGTATAATTGGTAGCAGAATTCGGGGCATCCCAAGCTGACATTTTAGACCAACTTGTGCCACCCGTAGTAGATTTCCAAATATTCACACCGCCTGTAAACAGTGTATTGATGTCTGAGGGTGAAACAGCGAGTGAAAGGTCGTACCAACCTTGCCCGTCTGTTGCATCCGCTTGCGTAGCCGTACCTGAGTACCAACCTAAAATATTGGGCGTAGAAGATTTTTTAGTAAAAGTAGCACCGCCGTCAGTTGAGAGATAGAGACCTTCAAAACCATAATAGGTTGTTGTTGCTGCAAGGGCATAAACATAGTCAGCATTTGCAGGAGAAACAGCAACTGCTACACGCTGAACACCTGTTGTCATCAAGGTAGTAGGCTTTGACCAAGTGGCACCGCCATCTACGGAACGCCAAAAACCGGCACTTGTACCATAACCCCCTGCGTAGATTACTGAGGGGTCGGAAGGTTTGAATTCTAAATCACGAACACTGGATGTTGAGCGTTGAGACCATGTTGTGCCGCCATCCGTTGAGCGGTAAATACCTGCGCTTCCCCCCACAATAATAGTATTACCATTGGTGGGATGAACCAATATTTTAGAAAGGATTTTACTATTACTCAAATTAAAAACCAAGCCTGTTGGCAGCCATGAATTGCCGCCGTCGGTTGATTTATAAACGCCCAATGTGAAAACATCACCTGCTTCGCCATCGCCTGTAAGCAAATACAGGATGTTGGGATTGGTAGGGTCAAAAGCCACATCCGTGCAGCCTAAAGCTGAAATAGCATCAGAAACGGCAGTCCAAGAGCCACCCCCATTTGAAGATTTCCATAAGCCTCCCGCAGGTGAGCAGGCAAAAAGCGTATTCGCATCTGTGGGATGAACACGCACAGCATTGATACGCCCATTACCGCCATTGGTAGGAATAGATTTTGGACCCACAAGCGTCCAGTTAGCAGCACGGGTTTGAATTTCACCACTTTTTTTAGCGATAGCCCGCATCATGCCTTCGTTCATAACAGCCATTTCACCATTGGCTTCTTGAACGCGCGGCTCTACAAAAGCAGCCCAACGGTAATAGTGAATCATGCCTTCCATTTCACGCTCAAACTTACCCGATTTTGCGGCTTTGCCATTGGCTTCTTCCACCAATTCGCGTTTGAACTTCTTGATTTTCCCACTGTTTTCACGGCTAAAAGCGGCTTGAATTTGATTGAAATTAGCACCTTGCTCTTTCAATTCGAGCCAAGTTTGGGCTATTAAAGTGTTCATGGAAAAGAAAACAATAGCGCCACAGAGGATTTTTGTTACTTTCATAAGAATTCGGTTTTTGACAATGATTTATTTAAAGTTGAATATATTTACATAGCAAAAGATGCCTGAGGATTCTACTTTGGCGCTTAATAACTCAAGAGCGTTTTGGGTTTTGTTTTATGAAAAATTGAAAATTTTCCCTAAAAAAAAATAAAAAACCACCTCGTCTTTGTGCCAAGCTTGAAAAACAAATTTTATTTTGTTAGTGTGTTAAAGTAGAATTATCTGTTGAATAATAATGTTTTAGTAGGAATTTTAGACTGGAAGTTTTTGTGTTTTATATTAAAAAAAATATTATAATACATTTTACAATGCAAATAAAAATAATTTTATTGAATATAAAAAATAAAACTTTAATAACAAGAAAAAAACGATGTCTTTAATTTCTATTTTAACAAGACGCCTTCAAGACAGATTATGTTGTTTAGATATATGTTAATAATATTCAAATTTTTTTAATACTTATTTTTTGACATTAATTTAAGGGGTGATAAACTAAAGTGAAAATACCCTTTGAAATTTAATAGCAGCCGTTGAAAAAAATAAATAATTCGTTGAAAGACACTTTTATATGTGGCAAGCTATTGGGTGTTGCTATTGCCGATTTTTAGTTCCATTATTTATTAAATATAAAATAGATGCCCCCTCAGTAAAAAAGGTGATTTTAGCTATATTTACACTTTTTGTAGAAAAAATCGTAATTACTTAGCCGTATGATGGACTTCAGTCCGTCAATATCTCAGTAATTGTGATAATTGTATTTAAAAAATAGCACACACTGTATTTCTATGAGATTTAAACATTGACGGACTGAAGTCCATCATACGGCTAAGTAATTACAAATTTTTTAATTAATCACTACTTCTTTCAAAAACTCTTCACCCAATTCTTCATTCAGCATCACCCGTATTTTCTCTCGTCCAAAGTGCAAATCGTTGCGCAAAGAGGCAGATTCAATTGTCACAAATAGCACATTATCTTTTACCCGAATGTCGCGGGTATAGGTTGAAATTGTTTTGCCCATCTTATCTGCCCAAATATTTTCAACCTTAGTTTTGTAGAGATTGGGTTTCAACCTGAACACATGCACCATTTGTTGTAAAACTTCGCTAAGGGGCTGGTCATTTGTTTTTTTCATTATTTTTTATTTTGCATTGCCGTTTTCAATATCAAATATTTTAAAAGGAACAGCAATATTTTTCACGATGTTTTCAATACGCTCCTTATGCGTATCGGTCATAAATATTTGTCCAAAAGGTTGATTTATAAGGAGTTGCAATAAATTATTCACCCTTTTTTCATCCAATTTATCAAAAATATCATCTAATAATAAAATCGGCATATCTCGTTTCACGCCTTTCCCCCCATAAATACCTTCGGACAAAATTTCATGCTGCGCCAATTTCAACGCTAAAATATAGGATTTCAATTGCCCTTGCGAACCAAATTTTTTCAACGGTTTTTCATCCATTGTAAAAGTCAAATCATCTCGATGAATGCCTGTCGTTGTCCGTTGCAATATTCGGTCTTTTTCACGGGCTTTTATCAATAAATCTTTCAAACTATATGTTAATAATTGCGAATCGTAATAT
>JAYUQN010000062.1:0-2297 GCA_043756725.1 Saprospiraceae bacterium | reverse complement strand
AATCGGTTGCGCCATTTTTGCGCTGTGGCTAATGCCCAATGCCAATAAGCGAGTTCATAAGTGGGGTTAAAAGTATCTTCTGGTTTGAACCGTTCTTGGGCAGGTATCAAGGCTGTTCCGAGAATATACCGCTTTTTTTCAGGGTGAAAATAAGCGTAAGATGCCATAAAATCGGCTGTGGCAAAGACCAAATCTTTATATTTATCCAACGTTTTTTTATCAGCGTGACTCTGATAGGCTTGTTCTGCAAAATAGATGAAATGCGGTTGTTGCCATATCAAAAATGCGCCGACTGAAGACGGCGCTTCTTTGCCATCTGGATCCGTCATTTTTTGCCAACGCACGCCTTCAAAGCCTTGCCTTTTAGCAATAATTCGGGCTTCGTGTTCTGTTTTTTTATACCAATTTAAACTCTTTTCCATAAGTTCCACTCTGTCCCATTGCGCGAAATGAACGGCATGCCACCAGTGCATTTCAAGGTGAGGCTTGCCATACCATGAGTTGTAGGTTAAGCCTGTTTCTTGTGGCGGCATTGCGCCTGTGCATTGTATTTTTGTGAGATATTGGGATAAAATGATGCGTCTTTCAAGTTCAAAAGCCTGTATATCGGTTGTTTCTGAAAAATCTATGGCTGCGCCGCTTTGCCAGAAGGCTTGCCATTTTTTTTGGTTATTCTTTAGCGTATTATTAAAATTAGGAGAAATCTCTGTCAAAATATTGTTTACAAATTCTGCATTAAATTCAAAAATATCACTCAATACTGAGGGGGTTAAAATAAAATAATGTTTTTGTTTTTCAGAAATAACAGCTCCCTCTTTATCCCAATTTAAAATTATAGGATAGCTCATAGAATCTAATACATGTTCAATAAGTGTATGATTATCAAGTGATTTTAAAATACTTGATTGGTGACTATCCTCATTCCCCCAATTATTGCCTTCATCTAAAAACGCATCTGTCGGGTAAGGAAAACGCAAACGGATTTTAATTTGTCCTGTTTTCAACAATTTCGACTTGATTTTCACTGAAACTATATCTCGTTCTTGATGGCAAAATGTCGTGACATCCACCGTTTCATTTTCAATGATAAAATGCGATTTCAACGCGCCAGTCCACATATCGAGCGTTTGGTGAATATCGTGTATGTCATCTAATTTCACAGGAGAGCCATCTTTTTTACTCAAATCAAAGCCCAAATTGCCCAATTGCAAACGGTGTGGATTTTGACGTAAATAATTGACTGCCAATTTATTGCGCTCTGAACTGGAGGCTTGCACACCATAAGGAATTTTACGCCCATGCGCGTCATAATCCTTTAAACTTTCCTCAATTTTATACCCCTCAGTATTCGGGAAGCTGTGCCAACCCCATTCCGATTGTGTGCCGAGGGGAATCCCTTTGGCGTAGTCATCGGGAAAAGTTTGCAAGCCTGTGATGTCTGCTGTGAAACAAAAAGTGCCGTTGCCGACGGAGAGCGAAGCCAATGTATCGGCGTTGATTAAAACTACGGTGTGGCGTTGCACTACGGCTTTGCGGTTGATTTTTTGATTTTGAGCGGTTGATAAAATGCTGAAAATCAATAAGATACAAGTAAAAAAAGCAGATCTACTTTTAACACTTGTTGGTTTTTTTTTTGTCATTTTGAGCGCAGCGAAAGAATGTGAATGTAACATGTTAAAACATTCAGATTCTTTCGCTGCGCTCAGAATGACAAAAAAACGATGTGACAAATGGGTGCGATATTTCATAACGACTGATTATCAATGAATTATAAAATTCAGTTAGATACTTTATCTATTTCTTAACCGCAAAATAGGGAATTTTGAGTGAAAATTTACCCCCCTCAGTATTGTTCATAGGGTTTTCTTATAAAAAGCGGCAGCGCCGCGTAATATTTGTAGAACTTGAATTTTACGATGTTTCCTAAGGTGCTTAGCACCGTAATATTGGTAAATATTTCGGTGCTAAGCACCTTGGGAAACGTATTTTTACCTATTTTCTACAAATATCGCGGTGCGCTGCACCTCTGAATTTTTATAGGAAAGCCCTAGTATTATTCAAATATTTTATATAAAGTTGTATGACTGATGACCTCAAAACCATCACGTAAAGGGTAGCCTTCTAAAACAGGCGCGATGATGATATTTCGTCTGGTTTTAAGGTCTTTTGCTGCAATTTGTAAGCTTTTCGTTATGGAAGGCGTTGAGCTATATTTAATTTCTACTAAAATATCGGGAATCCCCGCTTTCACTATAAGGACATCTGCCTCCGTACCGTCTTGCGTTCGATAAAAATAG
>JAYUQN010000061.1:0-2299 GCA_043756725.1 Saprospiraceae bacterium | reverse complement strand
GATACGCGCCCTATATCATTTATTCAGGCGGTGTCATCAGCCCTATTGGTGAATTAAGAAACACCACGCCGAAAACAGAAGCAGAAGCTTTTTTTGATATTTCAGTTGAAAAAGGCGTGCCACCCGAAGCCATTTTTTTAGAGAATGAAGCCACCAATACGGGCGCAAATTTCATCTTTACAAAACAACTTTTGCAAGATAAAAAGCTGAATTTCAAGCGTTTCATACTTATCCAAAAACCCTATATGTTAAGGCGTACTTATGCCACTGGGATGGTGCAATTCAAAGAGTTTCAATTTTGGGTAAGTGCTTTGCCCGATACTTATGCGGATTATATTGCCCGTTGTGCTGCCAATAATATCAGCAAACACAAGATATTAAGCAATATGACAGGTGACTTGCAACGGCTCAAAATTTATCCTTCTAAAGGCTTTTTAATTGATATGAATATTCCCGATATTGTATGGCAGGCATACCAAAAACTTGTCGAAATGGGCTTCGACGGGCGAATGGCGTGAAAATAATTAGGAATTAGGAATTAGGAATTAGGAATTAGGAATTAGGAATTAGGAATTAGGAATTTTACCCCCCCTCAGTATTTTTACGTATTTCATAGTGTAAAATTCCTAATTCCTAATTTTTAATTCCTAATTTATCAGGGTTATACAGGTTTTAAAAAATCGTTTTTTGGGGTCTGCAAAAATTGTTTTTAAGGGGTTATATTAGAGAAGTGACTATTGTGATGGGTTCTTAATAAAAAAGGGAAAGTTTTTTTTTTTTATTGATTAAAAAATAAGTTGATACATTTGGCTGATAAAAGCTTAAATTTTGATAAAAGAGTAACAATAAAAAAAAAGAAGAAAGGGCGCATATAAAAATTTTAAACTATGAAACATGGCTAAAAAGACAATAATTGTAGAGGGTAAAAACATTACAATGTTAAGTCAAGATGATACCGATTATATTTCTTTAACAGATATAGCTAAATCAACAGATGAGGAGGCGCGGTTTGTTATTCGTAATTGGTTAAGCACGCAAAATACGATTGCTTATTTGGGTGCATGGGAATCCTTACACAACCCCGATTTTAACCGTGCGGGATTCCGCACGGTTAAAGATGAATTTTTCGAGAAGCCCTTTTCTCTCACACCCACCCGTTGGATAGAAGCGACAAACGCCGTTGGCATGCGCTCAACATCAGGCAAGTATAGTGGGGGCACTTACGCCCATAAAGATATAGCCCTCAATTTTTGTTATTGGTTGAGTCCTATCTTTCAAATTTATCTTATTAAGGAGTTCCAACGGCTAAAAGAAGAAGAATCCGACCGTTTAAATCTCGAATGGAACTTAAAACGAACCCTCGCTAAAGTCAATTATAAAATACATACAGATGCCATAAAAAACCACCTTGTTCCCCTCAGAATTCAGGATACTAAATTTGAAGGACTGTATTATGCCTCAGAAGCGGACTTGCTGAACTTAGCATTGTTTAGCGTGACAGCAAAAGAATGGCGGGAAACAAACCCCAATTTGAAAGGCAATATGAGGGATTACGCCACCGCTGAGCAGCTTTTGGTACTGGCAAACTTGGAAAATTTGAATGCAGAATTTATCAAAATGGGCTTTTTAAAAGAAAACCGCTTGACCAAATTGAACGATATAGCCATATATCAAATGCAGATTTTGGTGACAACCCCGAGCTTACCTTTGTTGAAAAGCGGGGATGAATCTAATAATCGCTTACCGCAATAGCTATGTGATTTTCTATTTTGCCCTTCTGTTGCATAGGAATCCCTACGGGAAACGCCGTGAAAGAATCTGAATGTGCTGCATCATTCAGGTTCTTTCACGGCGTTTCCCGTAGGGATTCCTATGCAACAGAAAGGCAAAAGGCAAGCATTACGTAAAATAAAAAATAAGAATAGCACAGTTATTAAAAAATGATTCAATGTATCACTTAAGGTAGGATTGGTAAGGATTTAGCCAATTAGATTTACGTAAAAAATAATATATGTAATATTTTTATTCGTTTTTTATAGAATCATTCTAAGCAAAGAATATCAAAATACCTTAATTTTATTTCTTATTTCAAAAAACTTTTTATTTTGTCACAAAAAATCTATGAAAATTTATGAAAAACCTATTCTTTTTATGCCTCCTTTTAAGCGTTGGGTGTAGCCGCTGTTTTGATAGTTGCAACCCTACTCCCAATACCAATAATACTACCTGTGACCAATCTCCTGCTCGGTATGTGCCGAATGAAATTATTTTAGATGCGCAAGGCTTAGGTGCAGACTAT
>JAYUQN010000060.1:0-2300 GCA_043756725.1 Saprospiraceae bacterium | reverse complement strand
TTTCGTCTAAAAATTTGTATACTTGTCATTCAACAACGAGTTGCCATTTGTGGATAAAATCGTTTGATGCCAAAAAATAAAAATAAATGCCCGATGACCATTCTTTTATTGACAACGTTTCCTCTTGCCTAAATGCTGCCTTTTGTATTAGACTTCCTGAAATGCCATAGAATTTTTCTTCTACAATCAAAGCCCTTAATCAATTGAGGGAGAACAATTTCCGCAGATTTATCGCCAAAATCACCTAAAACACCCAATAATATTTCCGCAGCCGATTCCGAGTTTAAAAACACTTCAACAGGTATTTTTATAAACTGTATAAGTTTTATGCGATGTGAATATTGGCTGCCCGAATGTTCCGTCAAAATATGTTGGGCAGGTTTTTCACCCATGTAGGCAATAATTTGAAACATATCCAGATGTGGTTTTTTTCGTTTCATCATGGCACAAATTTCAAAAGCCCTGTATGAAATATCCGCTTCATCTTTGACATGAAACTCTATATGCCCAATGCGTTCTACGCCCAAATTTATTAATTTTTTATTTAAAAATAAATCATAAATATAATTTTTCATTTATTCATTTACTTAAACCATCTCTACCACACTTCCCTTCACCACATCCAAAGACACCCGCAAATATCGCCCAATCTCTTGCTGCATATCTTCAACATGCGAAATAACACCCACCACACGTCCTTTTTCACGCAACACGTGAAGCGTTTCAAACACAATCCGCAGCGCATCACGGTCGAGCGAACCAAAACCTTCGTCTAAAAAGAAAAAGCGTTCTCCGTTTTCGTTGCGGCTTTGGATATTGTCGGACAAGGCTAAAGCTAAGGCGAGGGAAGCTTGAAATTTTTGCCCACCCGACAGCGTTTCGATGTGGCGTGTCAAACCCCGATTGAGCAGGTCTTTAACTTTCAAACGGTTTTTGTCATCCACTTCCAAACGCAAGGTGTTTTTCGTGAAACGCATGAACCACCCATTAGCCATTTCAATAATATTTTTTAAAAAAACATTGGCAATATAGCCTGTGAAACCTTTGCCGAAAAACAGTCCCGACAAGACGCTCAAATGCTGCCTTCTTACTTGCAATTGCTCGATATAGGCTTTTAGTTTTGTGCGTTTTTCCAAGCGCGTTTCGGCGTCTGCTATTTGATTGCCCAATGCGCCCAAAGTGCGTTGTTGCACATCTTTTTGCTGTTTGAGGGCTTCATGTTTTTCAGCTTCATAAGTGCGACCCACCAGCGTATTTTCAAGGGTTTCAACAGCTTGTTCAAGCGATTTTATTTGGCTATCCAAACTTTGTTTTTGACCCTCTGAAAGCGTGATTTTTTGTTGCGCTGTTTCAATGTGTTTATGGAGTTGCGAAAAAGTATTTTCAATCGTAACAAATTGATTATCAAAATCTTGTGCAGACTGCTCTATACTGTCCGAAGGGACTCCTACGGAGAGGGGGGGTATGTCAAGCCATTTTTTTACATCTTTTTCACTACTCAAACCCGATTCTGTCACATCTATTTGTGTTTGAAAAGTCTGTTTATCTTGCCCAATTTTTTGCAAATCTTCTTGGTATTTTTGTATTTTATCCTCTTGCATTTTGAGGCTATTTTGCGCTTGATTTAAGGCTTTAAAAGCTGTGTCTAACTTCTCGTTGAAGGCAGCCGCTTCGGCTTCGGCATGCGTTAAAAGGGTTATATTTTCAGGTGAAAACTGGGGCGTCCAAGTGAAATTTCGTACATGGGCTGCTTGCAATTTTCGATTTTCAGTCAAGTCAAAATTATGCCTTTTGAGGTCTTCCATAGCGTCAATAGCCCCTTTCAAAAGCCCTTGCAATTCTCTATCAATATTGAGTAATTTTTGACGGGTGGCTTTATATTTGGCTCTTTGCGCATCCGCATTTTTCAACTCTTCTGCAAGGCTTTGAGGCGTAAATACTGAGGGGTGGTGTGTGGCGCCGCACAGAGGGCAAGGCTCTCCTTCTTTAAGCGCAGCCAAATGCCCTTTCAAGTTTTCAGACGCTTTCAAGCGGATATACGCCTCCTCCAAGTCGTGTTCCTGTTTTTCAATCCACTGAAACTGGGTTTTTATGAACAAAATGGCTTCATTTGTTTTTTCAAAAAAAGGCGCATCCGCAACCGTTTTATTGATTTCAACAAATAAAACTTTGGCGTTTGATTTACCTGTTTCAATGCGGTTTTCAATGTGCTTTTTTTCATCTGCCAAGCGATTATGCTCTTTTTCATACTGAAAAGCGGTTGTAAACCATGTCCTAACAGCTGTCAAAACGGTGAAATC
>JAYUQN010000059.1:0-2302 GCA_043756725.1 Saprospiraceae bacterium | reverse complement strand
CAAGTCTTGAAAGCACCCCCTCAGTAATTTTGAAAATTTCAGCGTGATTGGCTAAATCCAAAGGAACAATATCAATGGCAGATGCGCCCTTACATGCTTGTTTTACGCGCGCCAATTCTGCAGTGTTGCGTCCTGATAAAATCAAATGCGCTCCCTCAAGAGCAAAGGCATAAGCAAGGGCTTCGCCAATGCCTGAAGAGGCGCCCGTAATCCATACTTTTTTATTTTTAAAATTCATTTTATAAATATATAATTGAGCGAGAATAATAGCAAATTTTCAAAAAATCTTCTTTATTGTGCCCAAATAAAGTTAAATTCTACCAATTCTCGGTTATATTTTTGTATTATCAATTTTTTATTTTAGATTTATAACTTAAAAGAGATATTTACAGTATAAGTATAACGGTTTTAAAGTGTTAAATAATCAAGCAAACTGATTTTTTTATCATACAAATCGTTTAGGTAAATATATCCTTAAAATTGTTTTAGGTTTCAATTTATAAAAATACACCGTATGAGAACTTTGCTAATCAAGTCTTTATCCTTAATGCTACTTTTGGGTATTTTCAGTACCCCCCTCAGTATAATCGCTCAAACTTGTAACTCACTTATCATTGATAATCGCGCTGTGGGCAATACGCATTTTTTGCGCACAGCGAGCACTCAAATGATTTTAAGGGGCGATTATTCCTACAATCTGGAGTTTTTTAACAATGAAAAAGGTGTTCAAGCCCGTATCACCTCTAAAAATGGTGTCGAGCTGAATCAGAACGATGAGTTCATTTTTGCTGACCCTAACAACAATCGTAAAACCTATCGTTTTGTTGAAATGGGGGATTTAGTGAGTACGAAAACGTATCAAAATGTCTTGCAATTGGATGTCACTGCCATGCAATGGTTTACTGAAAACACGGTTGCCACTATCCACATTTTAAGTAAAGCAACTTATGAAATGCGGAAATTTACCCTTCCTGAAAACCGTCAAGCAGAATTTAAATCCATAGCCACTTGTTTTAATCAAACCCTTGATAAATCGAAAGTGAAAAATGTAGTTGTGAGTACCGAAACAGCAGGTTTCAAACCTTCGGCTAATCCAACAACTGCCCCTTTTGGTAGCGGTGGTGCACAACAACAAGTGGTGAGGAAAGCAGATATTAGCCAACTCAATGATAAAGAATTAGCAGATTTGAGGAAAGAATTGGCAGAAACCAAAGAGAAAATAAGGACTGAAATTCAAGCTGAAAAAGACAGAGGGGCTAAGGAAAAGCAGAAAATTCAAGATGATGTTTTAGCTTCTCGACAAACGGCTGAACAGAAAAAAGCAGAGTTTGCACAAGAAGTTGTTCAAGCGCGACAACGCTCACAAGGTATCATTGACTCTGCATTGAAATCTAATGTTGCCAGCGTTGTTGAAAGCCAGAAGAAGGCGTCGGCTGAGATGGAAAAAATTGCTAAAACGGTGGGCGAAGGGCGCGAAAGAGCGACACAGGAAATTCAAAAAGCCCAACTCGAATCGGCAAAAGAGGTGGCGTCAGCCCGTGAAAAAGCGGCTGCTGAAATTAAAATCACCAGACAAAAGCTCGATGAAGCCAAACAGGAATATGCCGATGATGTGGCGGGTGCGCGTGAAAGTGCGACCAATGAATTGACTAAAATACGCCTCGAAGCCCAAAAAATGGTCGAAGATGCCCGTAATAATGCCAAAACCGAACGAGAGCGAACGGCTGATGATGTTGTCGTTTCTAAAAAAACAGCCGCTGAGGTTATTTTAAAAACGCAACTTGAAGCGGCAGATTCTGTGGCACGCGTCAGAGAACGGGCTGTTTTGGAACGTCAGAGAATTGCTTTTGAAATGGCAGAAGCCAAACGAAAAACGGCTGAAGAAAAAGCGGCTTTAACTCAAAATTCTGCTTCTGAAGTAGCTGAAATAAGAGAGAATGTCGCAAAGCAAAAAGAAGCCTCTGCCGTAGAAGTGGCGCAAGCCCGAAAGAAAGCTGCTGAAGTGATTGCTGAAACCAATAAATATGTCGCCAGTGAAAAAGAACGGGCGCAAACAGTAATTGACTCTACACGTCAATTGAGTGCCAAAGAGGTTATGGCTGCGCGTGAAAAAGCGGCGCAAGAAGTAACAAAAATGCAAGATGACCTTCAAAAATACATCTTGCGCCTACGCACCAATGCAGACAGTGTAAAAACAGCTCAAGTGAAAGAAGTAGAAGCGGCTCGTAAACGGGCGGCTGATGAAATTGCTAAAACGCAAAAAGAAGCGGCTGCTTTAGTGCAAGTGGCAAGTGCCAAATCG
>JAYUQN010000058.1:0-5999 GCA_043756725.1 Saprospiraceae bacterium | reverse complement strand
AAGCCTAATTTACCATCCATAGCAAAAGTGCTGTTGTGGTCATCCAACAAATCCCCCATCCCTTTTCGATTTACAAAAAGACCGCCAAGAGACGAACGTGCCCCAAATTGTTGATTCACCCTTGCCACAGTGAAATTATTTTTCTGTATTTTAGAAGACTGTACACCCTCCGTAAACATACTTAAAATGCCCAAATTGGTATTCTTTGCTTTGCCCGATAATCTTGCCCCGCCTATAATGGGCACAAGATTTCCACCATCGCCAATACCAATACGCCGACTGAAAAACAAGTCCACCTCACCCGCACTACCGACGGAAAACAAGCCGGCATTTTCCAAAAAGAAAGGTCGTTTTTCAGGAAAAAACAGGTTGAAACGGTCGAGATTTACTTGTTGTTCATCTACTTCCACTTGGGCAAAGTCTGTATTATAAGTCAAATCAAGCGTAATACTGGGTGTAACGCTGTATTTTATATCTCCGCCAATCTCGGGTTTGGTTGTTGTTTTAAAAGGTCTTGACGTATAATCACGGGATATTTGACCTAAAATGTATGGAATTATTTTCAAGTTGCCGGGGCTTTGTAGATTCAAACCTCTCAAATCTCCCGCCAACGACAGGCGTTTCAAATCAAATTGTATGGGCAAAGGAGCCCAATACGCTATTTCATTGGTTTTACGAATATTGCGTTGAAAATTGATACCCCAAACCACATCTTTACCCGTTGCAAAACGCAAAGTGCGGAGCGGAATAGCAAACTCTGCACTCCAACCAAAATCACTTGTGAAAGATTTCACCGTCCATGAAGCATCCCAATTGAGGTTGAAACCACCCACTACCCCACCTTGTTGGCGGTTATTGCTAAAATTACCTTGCCCTTCATTGTCCACTTGGGCATCATATTCTACCCCTGCGGAATTTGTTCCAAAAACAAAACCGTTTTGGCTATCGTGATAAGTATCGAGAATAAATAAAAAAGCATCTGTATTGTCTAATGCCCCATCTCTACGCGCATCAGAAATAACCAATCCCTTTGGGTTGGCATCGTAGCAAACCACCGATAAATAAAAAGTAGTTGCCGTATAGCCAATTCGAATATCCGTTTTTTCAGAAGCTGGCAACCCCGATTTGGGTTGCAATTGGCGCAAATTGCCGAAAGGTTTCACAGCATGCCAAACAGGGTCGTTGAGTACATCGCCATCAATGACAGGTTCTTTTTGCAAGGGGTTGGCTTGCGTGAAAGGGCGTTCACTGAGCGTGCCAGACTGAGCTATGGTGAAAAAAGGGAGGAATATAAGCCCAATTGTGTAACGGACTATTTGGTCAATCTTCATGTCGGTTCATTTCGTTAGTAAAAACATTTTCTCAAATATCGGCGTAATGTAAACAGAATAAAATATTGTTTCCGTTTTATAAGATGAAATTCATCTTTTTAGTGAAAATACTGTCCTTAGGACTCCCTGCGGAGAGGGGGGTAATCCATGTTTTTTATATCAATTAGGAATCTTTTATATCAATTAGGAATCAATTACTCAATGCAGAAATGGGTGTCAAAGCTACCTTGCGAAACTCTACTTCTGACTCTTCGGCTTGCAAAGCAATTTGACCTTTTGAAACGGTCGCATCCGTACCATAATTGACCAAAGTCCCATTCACCCACACTTTGACTGCATTGCCGAGGCACTCAATTACCATGGTATTCCATTCGCCCAAAGGTTTTTCTGAGCCATCCGTCAAGTTGATGATTCTGCGTTCTTTACCTTCCGTAATGCCCCATTTTTCTTTCGCACCCCGTCTCTTTTCCATATCGGGTACGCTGATGTCTTCAACGATGCACCAAAAATCACCCGCGTTTTGATGCTCCATTTGCACTTCTATGGATTTTGGAAATTCGCCATACAAAGCCCGAGGCGTTGAGGCGTATACCAAAACCCCACAATTTCCGGGTTTTCCAGCAAATCGGTACTGCACTTCAAGGCGATAATTTTCATGGTTGGCATCCGTAATAAGATGTCCTCTTGGAACGCCGAGACTCACCAAAAGACCATTGCGGATGATAAAAGGAGATTTCAAAGCCGTGTCTTTGTCCATTGTCGGCACATCAATATGCCAACCGCTGAGGTCTTTGCCGTTGAAAAGGTTTTGAGATTGTGGTGTTTTTACATTAGAATTACAAGAGAGCATTGTGGTCAAAAACATAGTAAAAAGGAGAAAAAACTTCATGTTGGTTATTTTTTTTATGATGAAATTGATAAAATACTAATATCCATGCAAATTAAACCCATCCGTCTCAATCATCTCAACCCGCTTACCCATTTTTTTCTGAATCACATAAAAATGAGGTTCTTCTTCTTTGACGACAAATGAAATCGCTTCTCCTTCAACGCCTGCCCTGCCCGTTCTACCGATTCTATGGATGAAATCTTTGGGCGAACGGGGCAATTCATAGTTGATAACAACAGGTAGAGACGGAATATCAATGCCCCGAGACGCTAAATCCGTTGCCACCACCACATTTATTTCACCCGATTTCAGATACCGCAAAGCATCCGTTCTGGCGCCTTGACTTTTTTCACTGTGCAGGGCTAAGGCTTTGACACCATTGTTTTTTAACTTATTGGTCACCGCATCTGCTTTCTGAATAGAGGATGTAAAAACCAAGACTTGTTGCATTTTTTGCTCTTTTATCAAATAGCGTAAAAGCGGACCTTTTCGGGCTTCGGTGACAAAATAGGCTGTTTGTTTTATCAAATCCAAGTTTTCAACTTCTTGCGCTATTTCAATTTTGACGGGATTGTGCAACAGCATTTCCGTGATTGTGCTGATGTCTTTTCCAAGCGTTGCTGAAAACAAGAGGTTTTGCCGTTTTTCAGGTAAAAGGTGAAAAACTTCGTTCATTTCAGATCTGAAACCCATATTGAGCATTTTATCAGCTTCATCTAAAACCAAAATATCAATTTCAGACAAACTCATGGCTTTGCTGGCAACCAAATCTAACAAGCGTCCGGGCGTCGCAATGAGGATTTCAACACTTTGCATCCGTATCATTTGGGGGTTGATGGAAACGCCGCCGAAGACCGCCAATGTTTTGACAGGACGAGGCAAATTTTCACTAAATTGCTTAAAAACCTCGCCCACTTGCACGGCTAATTCTCTTGTCGGCACCAATATCAAAGCCGTGATATGCCTATTTTTAGCAGGTGGTTTTCGCTGAAATTGCTGTAAAATAGGCAGTGCAAAACTGGCAGTTTTACCCGAACCCGTTTGCGCAATGCCCAACACATCCTTGCCCGTCAATATGGCAGGAATGGCGGCTACTTGAATGGGGTAAGGCGTTTCATAGCCGTTTTTTTTCAGTAAAGTTAATAATTGGGCTGATAGACCGAGTTCGGTGAAAGACATATTTTTAAATTTCAAGAATTAAATTCGGCATGAAGGTAAGGGCTTTTTGAATTAAATGCCTTTTTACTCAATAAACTTCAAAAAAGGGCTTTTTACTGAAGGGTAGTAAGTTCTTACAAATGTGCAATGGACAAGATTTAAGGCATGACCCCAAATGCCTTACCTCCAACAGTTGTTACGTCCGATATTTCATCTGCACCCCTTGAATAAAATTTCTCAAAACTTGGTCTTTGCAAAGGCGGTATTGATTCTGGTCGGGGCTGCGAAAAAATGCGCTGATTTCGTGTTTACTCATCGTCATACCTGCCAACTCCAGTAGGGCTAAAATATCTTCTTCTTTCAAATCTAAAGCGATTTTCAGTTTTCGGAGAATCATATTATTGGTCAGTTGTTTTTCGGGTTTGGGTTGTTCACCTTCTTTTTTGCCACGCTGGTCATTGATAAAACCATTGAGAAAAACAGCCAATTTGATGTCATGGAGGCTTTTAAAAGCGGGGTCTTCTTCTTTTTTCATCCAATCGCTGATTTGCTCGCGGGTGACTTCTTCACCACCTGAGGCAAATAGGCTTATCATTTTCGAGTCTGTGAAATCAAAAGCATAGCGAAGTCGGCGCAAGATGTCGTTATTTTTCATTGTTTTTAGTTGCTTTTAAAAGTATATTTTGCTTCTTAGTTGTCAAAAAAAGGCATTTTACTGAGGGGGTAATTATGTCCATTTTTATAAAGTTATTTCATCTCCTACTTTTATTTCAGGTGAAAATTTTTTATGCCATTTTGCAAAATCCCACACGGCATTTTGCCCAAACAATGTTTTTGCCCCATTTTGACGGTATTCTTGAAGCGTTTTTAAAGGTTCTTTACCTTTCGTTCCTGTATCGGGGTCTCGATTGGGCAAAACGCATCGTGCACAATTTTTAACACCGATAAAATCTACATCGCCTATTTTGAAGTTTTTAAAACCATCTTCTTGATAGGGCTGACCGCCAGAGAAAAGAAAATTGGTTCTAAAGCGGCGAATACTGTCCATAGGACTCCCTTTAGAGAGGGGGGTATCCAAACGGTTGTTGAGGTCTTTCATAGAAGCTTCACCTATTATAAGGAAAGGATAGCCATCTGCAAAGCTGACTATGTCGTGCCCCAAGTTATATTTTTCATCAACCCGTCTTTCAGTGGCATCGGGCATTTTTACTAACAAAACGTCTTTGCCCAAGAAATCACTTAAAAATTCATTGGCTTCTTTTGACACCAAAGCGGCTTGCATGGTATCGTTCCAAACAGTGACAGGCAACTTACCCCCTTCTGTAATTATGGGTATTTTAAAATCATTGGATTCTTTAGCTTTCTCCCTGATAATCAATACGTTATCTTCAATAGTGGCGCGCAGCAAAGCCATTTTACCATTGTTGCGTTGGGTCATAAATTGACCGTTCGTGTCGGTAATCAGCCAGCGTCTATCGTGTTTCAAACCGCGTTTTTCAACAATGGCAGAAGCCGGAGAATAACCGTCTAAAGATTTGACAGGGAAGATGTTGATTTGCGATAAATGGAGCATATAATTTTATTTTGCTTACAATTTTAGCTTTATAGATGGAATTATCGGTCAAATTTAGATACTTATTACCAAATATAAAACTATATACATGAAACGGGGTAAAATCTCGAAAATTTAACAAAAAACGATGCAAAGACGTTGCATCGCAACGTCTCTACATTGGCAAAATACCTCAAAATAGTTTGTGAAATGACGTAGAGACGTTGCATTGCAACGTCTCTGTTTTTCTGGATTTTGCCTATTTTATGTATAACTGGTGATAAGATTATTTATTTGAGCATATTGCAAAAGCATGATGGTTTTTGCATCTCTTATGTCTCCCGTTTTTATCATACTCAAAGCCTGTTGAAAATCCAATTCTAACACATCAATTTCCTCTTCCCCTTCAACGCCACCCCCCTCAGTAATTTTTTGATTTTTATCGTAATTGGCAACAAAAAAATAGACAATTTCAGTCACAGACCCGGGTGACATATAGACTTCAAACACCTTTTCAACATCATTTATAAGGTAGCCCGTTTCTTCTTGCGTCTCTTTTTTAATACAATCTTCCGCATTGTCGGCATCTAACAAACCTGCACAGGCTTCAATCAGCACGCCCGTTTTATTGCCATTCAAGTAAGTCGGCATCCTGAATTGACGGGTTAAAATGACTGTTTTTGACATGTTGTTGTAGAGTAAAATTACCGCACCGTTGCCTCTGTCGTAGGCTTCACGGCTTTGCGTTTGCCACGAACCGTCTTTTTGTAAAAAATCGAAGGTCACTTTGCGGAGTGTGTACCAATTATCGGACAGCACTTCGGTTTTAATATTTCTAATTTTAGGATTCATTTTAAGTGTAATTGATTGTAAAATTATCTTAATTTCAATAAAAACCGTTCAATCTGTCTCCGATGCCGTAAAATATGTACAATAGCATGCTCAAATAATTGTTCAACATCATAGCGTTGTCCCCAACGAACGGGTACTTTTTTATCATTATCAAATTCCTCCAATGTTAAATTTGGATAATCTACAAATAATTGAATATTGTAATCAAACATTTTAT
>JAYUQN010000057.1:0-2306 GCA_043756725.1 Saprospiraceae bacterium | reverse complement strand
GAAGGATTTAATAGGATTTTAGATGTTGACAGCCCCCGACCCCAGAGGGGAGGTATGATACTAACTCCCCTCTGGGGTCAGGGGCTCTCAACATCTAAAATCCTATTAAATCCTTCTAATCCTAAAAATCCTAATTCAAGTTAAATGTCAACATCTAAATTCGTCAAATTCATGGTTTAAAACATAAAAAAAATGAAAACTACACTAAAAATTCTATCTTTTATCCTCTTAATACCCCCCCTCAGTATAAACGCTGAAAACGCGCCTTATCAGCTCGCTATTATTCAAAAAGTGGTATCGAAACTGTACCATACCAATAGCAATTTTAATAAAAAGCAGCCGACTGTGGCGTTTAAAAACACGACTTTGCAGGTAGCGAGTTATGTGCCCGATAAAAATGAAATTGTGGTGGAAGCCCAAGCCTATCAGATTTGTCAATCTCTGGGCAAAGATTCCCTCAATGCTTTAGCGTTTTTATTAGGACATGAATTGACGCATTTTTATCAACATGCTCATACCAAAGTAGGTTTCATCAGCCATTTTTTGAGTTATGATAAAACGCCCAACGCCGATACACGCTTTGAAAAAGAAGCTGATGTGCAAGGGGCTTTCAACGCTTATTTGGCGGGTTATGATATTGGCGATAATATCGGTTTGGTGTTGGATAAAATCTATACAGGCTATCAGTTGAAAGATAAAATTTTGACCGGTTATCCTTCTTTTGAAGAGCGTCAAAACGTTGCCAAAGAAGTGCAGCAAAAAGTGAGTGATTTGATAAAAGTGTACGAAACAGCTACCTATTTAGCCGCTTTAGGGCAATATGACTTTGCCCGTTTGTGCTACGAGCATATTTTAGAAGTCTATCAAAACCGAGAAGTGTATAATAATTTGGGCATTTTATCGGCACTTTCAGCTGCTGATTTGACAAGTAAAGACGCTGACGACCTCGTTTTTCCGTATGAAATGGATTGGAATACCCGTTTGAGTCGTAAAAAATCACGGGGTACAGCTACCCTTACAGAATACGCCCAAGCCCAACGTGTAACGCTTTTACGCCGTGCGCAAACCCATTTTGAAACGGCTATGCAGATGGATAAATCTTATGCGGTTGCGCCGCTCAACAGGCTGTGTATCTTGGCGCAATTGGGTAAAACAGAAGAGGCGCTGCAAGCTTATTCTAAACTCAAAAAACGTTTTTTCAAAAACATGGACACCCTGCAACAAGCCTATGCAAAATTGGCTTATGCCTTAATTTTATCGAAAAAAATAGAAAAACAAGAAGAATCAAGCACTATTTTAAATAAATTGTCGCAATATACGCATACAGGTGTCGCCGCAATGGCACGTTATAATAAAGCTATTTTAGAAAAACAACCCGTTGAAATGCCTGTTTCTATTTGTGATATTATTGTTGAAAATATAAAAATAGACAGTGTGCAACTGCATAAATTAGCGTCGAAAGGTTATGTTATTGAAGTAAACACCGCTAAAAATGCGCGTCTTATTTTTCAAAAACAAGCACATTCAATGGTTATTCAAGCGAAAATAAATGGGCAATATTATTTCGCTTTTCAGCGGGTGAAAGGTTTTTTACCTAAAAAAGGGCAAAATACTGAGGGGGTAGTAAATGGTAAAATGGTGTTGACGACCAATGGTTCTATCTCGCTTTGTGAGGAACAGCAGTTGGCTGTTCGGTATGATAACAATAATAAGGTGGTGGAATGGGTGAAATTTTATGGGAATTAAACTTACGTTACCTTGAATTTTACAACAAATGACTAACACCGTCCTTTATGACGGTGTTAGTCATTTGTTGTAAAATCAGCGTAACTCAAGTTAGCTTTTATGTTGATTTTAACTCTCTTTGTGAGCATTGATAACATTATCAACATATTCTAAAGGCATTTCTATAGATTGAGCAATAGCTTCTTTGGATAATTTCAGCTTAAAAAAAAGATTAAGAATTGCTTTTTGAATTTGTTGTTCCTTTTCAGCTACTATTTGTTCCTTTTCAGCTACTATTTGTTCCTTTTCAGCTACTATTTGTGCAGCTAATTTTTGTTTTTCCTCCATGGTATCAATAAAATCTTTACCATCATCATTGAGGAAGGTATAAATTCTATTTAATTGTTTAATTTTTCTAACGGCTTCCTTCTTTGTCATTTGCATATTTTGTGATTTTTTTTGCTCATATTGTTCATAAAATGTTTGTTCCTCCGTTTCATCTTTAGTCATCAAATCCATTACAAATGTAAGGGCATTTGCGATAATTTCCTTATCAAATTTCTTAATTTTTGCTAAATCTC
>JAYUQN010000056.1:0-2307 GCA_043756725.1 Saprospiraceae bacterium | reverse complement strand
CTCGAAAAAGCCCAAGCATCCCCCTACCCCAAAGGGGAGTACATCCGAAGTAAGTCAGAATTTGGTACTTTTTCAAAGTTGTTTTGATAAAAGCTTGCAAAAATCTTGACTACTTCCGATGTACTCCCCTTTGGGGTAGGGGGATGCTCGGGCTTTTTCGAGTGCTAAAATCTGAACTTAACAGCCCTTCCCTTTAGGGGCAGGGGGCTGCTCGGGCTTTTTTAAAGTGCCAAAGTAGAAGAAATCACCCTTATTTAATTTCTAACTAATAAAAAAGATTCAAAATGAAAAGAGCCATTTTATTATCATTCGCCTGTTCATGGATATTCGCAGCCCTAATAATCACATCAAGCTGTAACACACCTGCCGAAAAGGTAGAAAATGCGCAACAAAATGTGCAAGAAGCTAAAGAAGATTTAGAGAAAGCCAAAAGAGAATACGCAGAAGATGTTGCCAATTACAGACGTGAAATGTCAGACAGAATTGCGGTTAATCAACAAAGTGTCGCTGAATTTAATGCTAAAATAGCCACTGAAAAGAAAAGTGCTAAAGCCGAATATCAAAAAAAGATAGCGGAATTGGAGCAAAAAAACAACGATATGAAAAAGAAAATGGATGAGTATAAACTCGATACGCGTGACAATTGGGAATCATTCAAACGCGAGTTTAACAGCGATATGGAAAATCTTGGAAAGTCGTTTAAAGATTTGACAGTGAACAATAAAAAATAAGCAAAAAACAAACAACAAATAAAGGCGGGCTTTTCGCCCGCCTTTTCCTTTTATTTCAATCACTACTAAATTCACAATTATGAAAACCTATATGACACAACCGAGCCACTACAATCCAAGTCAACGGTTGTCTATTCAGATATTACTCGTTTTGTTGTCTCTTATATTTATCATCACAACAAGTTTAAGGGCACAAAGCAAATCCCCCATTGATAAACTTGCAAACGAATATGTTACGGACGCTCGCAACCATGCTTTAACAATCGGTATTATCCGTAATGGGAAAACCGAAGTTTTTACGTTTGGTGAAATTGAAAAAGGAAAAGGTGTGAAACCCAAACCCGAGGCTGTCTTTGAATTGGGTACTGTGTCCGAAATTTTCACAACCTCATTGTTAGCGATATTAGAATCGGAAGGTAAAATCAGTAGTTTAGACGCTGTGGGCGATGTGTTGAAAGGCAAAGTAAAAGTGCCTTACTATCAACGCATTATTTGTAACCCGCCCCAACAAGTAATGCCTCCTTTAACGCTCGAAGGAACGACCCCCTACAAAGGCAATATCTGCTATCCCGACCCCAACGATGCCCCCCAAATGATGGTTTTATGCGATTTGGCAACCCACTCCTCAGGTCTCCCTTCGGAACCACCTGCCACTTTGCGCAACGCAAAAAACCCTTATGTCAATTATACAGCCGAAAAGCTTAACCGCTATGTCGGCAACCTACCCGTCAATCAGGCTTTTGGCTACAAATACAACCAATCTCTAATCGGGATGGGCTTATTGGGTCAAGCTTTGAGCATAAAATCCGGTAAAACCTACGAAAATCTCTTAAAAGAGAAAATTTTGACCCCCCTCAGTATGACGCATACTTTTATTACACCCACAGCCGAACAAACAGCTTTGTATCTGAATGGACATACAGCCAAAGGCAAATTGACCAACCACCGCGACTACAACGCTTTAGCACCCGCAGCAGGCATCCGAGCCAGTGTACCCGATCTGTTGCGGTTTGTGGAAGCAAACTTAAAATCAGATAAAACTTTCAATATCGCTTTAGGTGAAACGCATATCCCTCGCCTTTTTACCGACCCTGCCAACTGGAAATATATGATAGGTTGGGGCTGGATTTCACACTCTTTTTCAGAAAAAAGTAAAAAAAGGGTGTATTGGCGATGCAGCGAGCAAGGCGGTTTTGCCTCTTTCGTGGGTTTCATAAAAGACAACAGCATAGGAGTCGTGGTTTTATCCAACACTGCCAATCGGGTAGATAATATGGGCATAAAGATTTTAGAATATCTTGAAAGTGTGCCTACGACTGTTTCAGTTCATTAAGTTTTGGGATTGCGTAAAAAATAAGGTCCCCACACGCTGCGAGAAGGAGAGCGGTTTGTTTTTCTTTTTTATAAAAAAATTGTTGCTATAATTTTTCATGTGCAATTGTAGAGACGTTGCACTGCAACGTCTCTACGTGGTTCATTTTAACAAGGTTATTGTAAAAAAAATGCCCAATTGTAGAGACGTTGCACTGCAATGTCTCTACGTGGTTCATTTTAACAAGGTTATTGTAAAAAAAAT
>JAYUQN010000055.1:0-2307 GCA_043756725.1 Saprospiraceae bacterium | reverse complement strand
GGCATTTTTTTCAATAACCTTGTTAAAATGAACCACGTAGAGACGTTGCACTGCAACGTCTCTACAATTGCCCACGAAAAATTACAGCAACAAATTTTATCAAAACAGAACTACATTTTTCGATACATGCTATAATTACCCAAACCCATACGCTGAAAAAAATGGCTAAAAGAGACCCGCAAACAGCCAAATCCATATTTCATGCTGCGGCTAAAATTGATGCTGGAAGCTTCTTCAAAATACTTAGTCGGGCAAGTCACTTCGGCAATATCGAAGCCTGCATAAATAATTTGGGAAAGCATTTCATTGTCAAAAACAAAATCATCAGAGTTGTCATTGAAATTGATACCCCTCAGTACCGAACCTGAAAAAGCCCGATAACCCGTGTGATATTCCGATAATTTATAATTGATAAGGATATTTTGCGCTAAGGTCAAAAAACGATTGGCTATGTATTTATAAAGTGGCATACCGCCTTTCAAAGCACCTTTACCCAATATGCGCGAGGCTAAAACGACAGGATACAACTCGTCGCCAATGATATTGACCATAGCCGGTATCAATTTGGGCGTATATTGATAATCGGGATGCAACATAATGACAATTTCTCCGCCCAATTCTAAGGCTTTGTTGTAGAGCGATTTTTGATTACCGCCATAGCCTTTGTTTTTTTCATGGACAATGACATGACGGATACCGATTTCACGGGCTAAACCCTTCGTGTCGTCTTTACTGGCATCGTCGCAAAGCACCACTTCATCAACAAGGTCGAAGGGAATTTCATTATAGGTTTTTTCAAGTGTTTTTGCCGCATTGTAAGCGGGCATCACAACAATGACTTTTTTGCCTTTATACATCAGAATGACTGTAATTTTTCAGAATGGATGAAAAGTGGGTAAGGGCGGTTATGTTTGTTTTTTTTATGACTTTCCGAAGGTTTTTACATTCGAGCGTTAACGAGTCATGCAAGATTTACGAAATCTTCGAGATTTCGTAAATCTGCGCACTTCACAATATAACTCATCAACGCTCGAAGATAAAAACTTACCAAATCTACTCTTAAATTTATGCGCTCTTAGCTTCAGTATTTTCTACCGCTACTTCTTCCGCTATTGCCTCCTCTCCTTCTTTCACTTCCTCTACCTCTACCTTTTCTTTCAAAAGGTCACGGCTGAGCAAAAAGTTATACCATTTAATGATTTTTTTAATATCGCTGATATGCACACGCTCACGGTCATGCGTAGGCACGATGCTTGTGAAATAGTCGCGCAACACAGTAGAAGAACTTTTTTCGGCGGGGGGATTAATGCCTTCTTCCGTCTGTTTTTTCATTATGGTTAAAACCTCTGCTAAGGTTACCGTGTCTTCAGCGGTATAAACAGAAATGGTTTCAAAAGGCGAAAATTGGTTTTGACGCACAGGCGAGAACTCCCGCTTTTTAGTATCAAAATCTTCAATAATTAAGCCATTGGAACGCACAGCTATCAATTTTACAACGCCGCTTTTACCGGCTACGGCAACAAAACCTTTTACATCTATCATATTTGAAATTATTTTTAATTTGAATGAGTCGCATTTAAAAGCCTTTAATAGGCTTTCAATTTTACCCATCCCTATTCTATTTATTTTGTTGCTGTAATTTTTTGTGTGCAATAAGGCATTTTTTTCAATAACCTTGTTAAAATGAACCACGTAGAGACGTTGCACTGCAACGTCTCTACAATTGCCCACGAAAAATTACAGCAACTTTATTTTTAAAAACGCGCAAAGTTATAAAAATGGTTTGATACTGAGGGGGGTAAAAAATAAAAATTAGAAAGAATGCTATTCCCCCTATCTGTTCACAGTCGTTCAATAGGGCAAGTCATACAATGCGAACCGCCTCTTGCGCGCGATAATTCGTTAGAGGGTAGGGTAATTATCGTATTTTCAATGTCTTCTACTTTAATGCTGCCCCTGTTCAAATCCTCCAAAAACTTTTTAGCGGGATAAATTTTATAGCCATAATCTTTAAATGCCTCTTCAGTTTTTGGGTTACGGTCATAAGTGAGAGCAACTCCCGGTTTCAAAGCCACCAAATTGCAGCCGTCCGTCCATTGTTCCCGCTCTTGATAAGGGCTTTCACCATCACCAGAGAGAATAAATTTCATTTTTGGATTAATTTCAGCCCGCACAAAGTCTTTTACTGAGGGGTACATGGTGGTCGTGCCATTTGACCGATGCACTTCCACATTGCTGCTCAAACCGTCCACCACAATGGGTTTGAAAGCCGTGATATGGTTGTGGTTGATATGGGTAAAAATGGTA
>JAYUQN010000054.1:0-6002 GCA_043756725.1 Saprospiraceae bacterium | reverse complement strand
CTTACAAATTTAAGCATATTTTGTAACATTGCGCATAAAACATCAAACACATTCTGTACTTTTGTCAAATTTGAAAAAACCTATTTTATCTAAACCATAAATGAGAAGATGATGATAAATATGCGCTCTTTCCTAAGTATTTTTCTATTTTTTACCCTTTTCATGGGCTTAAATGCTCAAAATGCCGCCCCCTCTCCAAAGGAGTCCCTTCGGACAGTATTTGACGCTATGAAATGGCGCATGATAGGTCCACATCGAGGCGGCAGAACCGTTGGCGCAGTCGGCGTACCTCAACAACCGAATGTGTTTTACATCGGCGTCAATAATGGTGGCGTGTGGAAAACAACGGACTATGGCAGAACGTGGTTGCCCATTTTTGACGACCAACCGACGGGTTCTGTGGGTGATGTTGTGGTTGCGCCTTCTAATCCCAATGTTTTGTATGTTGCCAGTGGCGAAGGGCTTCAACGACCCGATTTGTCCGTAGGCGATGGGGTTTATAAAACAACGGATGGGGGTAAAACATGGACAAATACGGGTTTGCGAGAGGCGCAACAAATAGGGGGTTTGGCAATTGACCCAAATGATGAAAACCGTGTTTTTGCCGCTGTTTTAGGGCATCCTTATGGAGCAAACACGGAACGAGGTGTTTTCAGAACGCTGAATGGCGGCAAATCATGGGAACGTGTTTTTTATATTGATGAAAATACAGGCGCTGTGCAAGTAACGATTGACCCTAAAAATTCGCAAATTATCTATGCCGATATGTGGGCGGGGCGGCAAGGTCCGTGGGAAAATGGGGCTTGGAATGGGGCTGAAAGTGGCTTATTCAAATCCACAGATGGTGGCACAACTTGGAAAAAATTGACCAAAGGCTTGCCTACCACCGCACAAGGTTTGACGCGCATCGGCTTTTGTATAGCGCCCAGTAATCCAAATCGCTTGTATGCCACCGTAGATGCCCCCCTTTCCGTAGGAACTCCGATGGAGCAGTATGGCGGCATTTTTAGAAGCGACGATGCGGGTGAAACTTGGGTGAAAATGAGTGGCGACGAACGGTTATGGAGCAGAGGAACGGACTTTGCTGAAATAAAAGCAGACCCTAAAAATGCGGATATTGTCTATTCTGGCAATGTCGTTACGTGGAAATCTACGGACGGTGGCAAGTCTTGGAATGCTTTTCGAGGCGCACCGGGCGGCGATGATTACCATAGGATTTGGATAAATCCCGACAATACAGACGTTATTTTATTGGCAAGTGACCAGGGCGCAATTATCACTGTCAATGGCGGTCAAACGTTTAGCTCTTGGTACAATCAACCAACAGCGCAGTTTTATCATGTCAGTACGGACAATTCTTTTCCATATAATGTTTTAGGTGGGCAGCAGGAAAGTGGTTCAGTGAGCATTGCATCACGAGGCAATGATGGGCAAATTTCATATAGAGAATGGCATCCCGTAGGCGTGGAAGAATATGGTTATGTGGCAGCAGACCCACTTGACCCCAATATTATTTATGGTGGAAAAATCACAAAATTTGATAAACGTACAGGGCAAGTGCAAAATATTGCGCCCGAAGCTGTACGCTCTGGCAATTACCGTTTTATCAGAACCGCGCCTGTCTTGTTTTCACCTGTGGACAATAAAACACTCTATTTTGCAGGCAATGTATTGTTTAAAACACAAAATGGCGGTCATTCATGGGACATTATCAGCCCCGATTTGACACGTGACAACTACGAAAATACCCCCCTCAGTATAGGCATCTATAAAACAGAAGAGATGAAAAAAATGCCGCGCCGAGGCGTTATTTATACTGTTGCGCCTTCGCCCAAAGACATCAATACAATTTGGGCAGGTACGGACGATGGTTTTATACAAGTAACGCGAGATGGAGGTAAAAATTGGCAAAATGTAACGCCACCTGACATTTCAGCTTGGAGTAAAATATCCCTCATGGATGCCAGTCATTTTGATGTCAATACGGCTTATGCTGCTGTCAATCGCATTCGTTTGGATGATATGAAGCCGCATATTTATAGAACCAAAGATGGGGGTAAAACGTGGAAAGAGATTACCAATGGCTTGCCGAACGACCCTATAAATGTGGTCAGAGAAGACCCTAATGTGAAAGGTTTGCTTTTTGCAGGTTCTGAACGGGCTGTTTATGTGTCTTTTGATGATGGTGAAAATTGGCAATCTTTGCGCTTGAATATGCCCGCTACGTCTATCCGAGATTTGGTTATAAAAGACGATGATATTGTGGTGGGAACGCATGGTCGTAGCTTTTGGATATTGGATGATATTACGCCTTTGCGTCAAATGACCCCCTCCGTAAAATCGGCTGATGCCACGCTTTTTGCGCCTCAAACTGCCCATCGTGTGCGTTGGAGTATGTACACGGATACGCCTGTGCCGCAAGAAGAGCCTACGGGTGAAAATCCACCAGATGGGGCTATTATCAACTATTTCATCAAAGAAAAAGCGGTTGGAGAAGTGGTTTTAGAGATTTTCAACGCCGCAGGGCAATCTGTTCGCCGTTTTTCAAGCACTGATAAGCCTTATAAAATCCCCGATGTGAATATTCCTTTGTATTGGATTCGTCCACAGCAAATTCTTTCGGGCGAGGCAGGGGCACATCGTTTTACGTGGGATTTACATTACAAACCTTTAGATGTTTCACCGCAATATCCTATATCTGCTATTTTTAAAAATACAGCTCCCGACCCGACTTCGCCGTGGGTTTTACCTGCCACTTATACTGTGAAACTGACGGTGAATGGTAAAACTTATAGTCAACCTTTGACCGTGAAACTCGACCCACGTGTGAAAACAACGGCTGCTGATTTGAAAACGCAACACGACCTGTCAGTACAAGCTTACGAAGGGCGTCAGCAAGCTATGACCATTTTAGCTGAAATAAAAGCGATGAAACAACAGATACAGGACGTGCTACTCAAATCAAAAGCCCCTGTAACGAATAATTTAACGGCTTTGAATACTAAAATTTCAGCATTGGAAAATACGCCTCGTGGTAGTAGCGAACCCAGTTTTAGCCGCTTAGAATCTGCTTTTTCAAGTCTTTTTAATATTTTACAGGATACGGATATGCCGCCCACTTCACAAACTGTGGCAGCGGCTAATGAAACTATGAGCGCAATGAAAACGCTTTTAGAACAGTGGAAAAATATAAAAATGGAAGGGCGTAAGATGCTTTTAGGAAATTAATAAAAAAAAAAAAATCATGACAACCCTATCAAATTTTTTAGTGAAAATTGCCAATTTGAAAACATTCATGGCTTTTTTAATACTGTATATTGCTTTTGTGGGCTATTTTTTCCCAAAAGGTTTTAAATCGGACGTGCCTGTGGCTGAGCAAAATTTGCCTATTTTAGATTTGCAATGGGGGTATGACCCTGAAAATGTAAAATCTATTGTGAGCATGTATACGGGAGCGGCTACAAAGGAAGCGGCAATAAAAGGGCATATCATTACGGATGGGCTTTATCCTATCGTTTATGTGTTTTTTTTCGGCATTGCACTAAGTTTGGTTTTTTATAAATGGAAGATTCAACCCTGGTTTAAGGGCATAAATCTGCTTCCCATCCCTATTTTGATTTTTGATTATTTGGAAAATCTTATGATAGTGAAAATGCTAAATAATTATCCTTCGGATATAAGCCATTTAGCTGTTTATTGCTCTGTTTTTACAATGATTAAATGGGGTTTTGTGGCGATAACGATGGGAGTTTTGGTTGTTGGGGTTGGTTCAAATTTATTGAAAAAATAAATGGAAAAATTTAAACCTTCCCTTTTAAATTACGGCACACAAATTTCACGAATTAAAACCCGAATTTCACTAATTTAGATGTTGACGGTACTTCTTTCTTTGAAAAATGAGCTGTCAACATCTAAATTAGTGAGATTCGGGCTTTCATTCGTGATATTCGTGTGAAAATAATCATTAGCCTACATTTCATTAGAGCTTAAAATCTTACTGCATGGCTTCAATTTTTTTCAACAAAGCCTCAGTTTCTGTTGCTTCTTCATTGCTTTTTTTGGCTATTTTAATCGCTTTTTCAGCAAATTCTTTCGCTTTTTTCTTATTGCCTAACTTAAAATAGAGGGAAGCGGCGGTATCGTTAAAGGCATAATTATCATCCTTTTCGATGGATTTCAACGACCAATCTAAGGCTTTTTGTAGCATTAAGGGGTCGTTTGATTTTTCATAAAACATCCACGCGTATTCGTTCAAAAAGTTAGGGTTTTCAGAACCGAATTTGTCCATATAATCCACCACTTGCTTCGTCAGAGCCGACTCTTCTTTATTGCTTGATATGCGTAAAGCAGCATAAGCCATCACTTGCTGAGATAATTCTTTAGACAAATGTTGGTTTAAATAAGCCTCCGCTTTTTCAGTATCTAAAAGACGAGTTGTGCGGTTGTAATGTTTTTTAGACATATCGGTCATTGAAATGCCAATGAGCAAGTTTTCAACATCTGCTTTGCCCACCGATTTTTCAAAATCAGCTCTGTTTTTAACAACATATTTAAACAAAGCGCCTTCAATAGAATTGGCAAAATCCATCGTAAATTTCATGTTTTCTGGCGTCTTCCAATCCTTTTGCGTTGCCATATAGGCTTCTGAGGCTTTTGTTGCGAGTTCCAAATCCTGCGCAGCTTCGGAAGCAAGGCTTACATTTTTCAAAAATGCAGGCGTTTTATCCCCGTTGTCAAATCTTTTTTTCAAGGAGAAAAATTGGCGTTCTGGGTCAACAGCAGCTTTGGCATCGTCTATAAACTTATCAGCAGGTTTACTACCTAAAGTACGATGAACTATTTCACCATCGCCATTCACAAAAATATAGGTTGGATAAGCCCGAACGCCGTATTTTTTAGCAATATCAGGACCTTCACCCGCTTCCATATCAATTTTAGCATTGACAAAGGAGGCATTGAAAACATCGCCCACTTCTTTCACGGGGAATATATTTTTTGCCATCCATTTGCAAGGACCGCACCATGTTGTGTAGGCATCCACAAACACGATTTTGTTTTCTTTTTTAGCTTTTGCTAAAACATCTTGCCACTTCATATCTTCGGAGACAAAATTGATACCTTGTGAAAAGACTAAGCTCCCGATAAACATCAGGGCGATTGTGAGAAAAGATTTCATCTGCTTCATGTTTTTAATTTAGATTGATAAAAGTAGTAAACGCTTGACGTTCAAAGTTAAGTATTTTAGTATGAAATATGCTGTGAAATTTTAAAGCTTTTAAGCTTTTCTGGCTCTTATACTGAGGGGGTGCTCGTCGTTATTTCCAGAGTACCAAAGTAGATTTAAGCAGATTTAAGGTAAGTTTTTTGAGAAATATTGATTCCAATTTTGATTGATGGCAGCTGCGCCCAAATCTATCCAACTTTGTTGCGCTTTGGTCATGTCACTTGACCCTATATAATAAGGGAAGAACTAAAAAACAGAACGGCTGACCTTTCGACTCCCGAATCCACGTTCTCTACTAAGACAACCGTTCTAACCGTCTGTAAAAAACGGCGTTTTCGCCTGTTCATTCTTTCGAACTACTTAGGAACAGGACAACCCTCTGTTCAACGGTAGTCATCCGACTTAACTTTGAGCTGGAGGGACGACAGCAACCGAAAACCCAAATTGTTGTTACGATTCGAGGGCGAGTAGTCGTTGCGATTCGTTACGCGACATCCATCAGCGTTGTTAGCCCAGCTACCGCCACGGTTCACGCGGTTAGTCCCTTACGAGGTGTTGACCTTTATTTTGCAAATTTATGCTTTTTTTTTTATCCTAAAAAAAAAATTTCGTCCCGACAAAGTCGGGAAACGTTGCCCACTACGCTTCAATGCCATTAAGCTAAGGAATCACAAGCCGTCCCCCCCGACCCCCAGAGGGGGAGTACATCCGAAATGCCATTAAAAATTGTGGTAATTTTAATAGCATTTCGGATGTACTCCCCCTCTGGGGGTCGGGG
>JAYUQN010000053.1:0-6003 GCA_043756725.1 Saprospiraceae bacterium | reverse complement strand
TTTGACCCAATATTCGCTCTTTTTCCGCTTTTTCAATGAACTTTGTTTCAAACTTTTTGATAACTTCTTTTAAACAAAATCTTTTGAACACCAATGATTCTACATTAGAAATTGCTGAACCTTTGTCGAGAAGGATTGTAAATTATTGTGCAGAAGGCATCCCTTTGGGGAAAATAAATACTTTATTTTTTAAAATAAAATCTTTTGACCACCAATGATTAGTTATTGGTTGCAAAACCCAATAACTAATAACCCAATAACTTTAACATACTTTCCGCATCTTGCTCGTCCGCTTCCATCCAATCTACCATATTGCCATTTTCATCAACATCTACCAAAATGCGTTTGGGGGAGGGCAAAAGGCAATGTTTCACGCCACCATAACCACTTAGAGCATCTTGATAAGCGCCTGTATTGAAAAAACCGATACACAGTGGCTCTTCATTTTTACTGAACTTTGGCATGTGAACCATATTAAGGTTGGCTTCAGAGTTGTAGTAATCGGCATTATCGCAGCTCAAACCGCCTATATTCACGCGGGCGTATTCCTTATTCCAATGGTTGATAGGCAATAAAATATAGCGTTCATTAATAGCCCAAGCGTCTGGTATAGTCGTAATCAACGAATTATCCACCATATACCACAACTCACTGTCATTTTGCTGTTTCTGACCAATAACCCCTAAAACGGTTGCGCCGCTTTCACCCACTGTATATTTACCAAATTCAGTATATATATCGGGAGATGGCACGCTTTCATCTTCGCAATAAGCTTTGATGGTGCGCACAATCTCTTTAATCATATACTCATAATCATACTCAAAATTCAGAGAGTTTGAAATTGGTAAGCCACCGCCAATATTCAGAGCAGTCAAATCAGGGCAAAAGTGTTTCAATTGACAATAAAGTTTGATGCCTTTTCTCAACTCCGACCAATAATAAGTCGTGTCTTTTATTCCCGTATCTACAAAAAAGTGGAGCATTTTCAACTTAAACTTTGGATTGGTCATAATCTTGTCTTTCACAAAATTGACAATCCGTGTGTGGCGAATGCCCAAACGAGAAGTATAAAACTGAAAATTAGGTTCCTCTTCAGTCGCTACGCGCACACCTACATAGCATGTTTTGACAATATGTGCATCTAATTCATCTATTTCATCTCGATTATCGCATATCGGAATCACATTTTGAAAACCCGTACTATTAACCAAATATGCGATTTTACGAATATAAGAATCGTTTTTATAACCATTGCAAACTATGGTTTTATCCTTCCCGATTTTACCCGCATGATAGAGTTTCAATATTAAATCAATATCGAAAGTGGAAGACGTTTCTATTTGCACATTGTTTTTCAACACTTCATCTAAAACAAAACGAAAATGGGAGCTTTTGGTACAAAAGCAATAGAAATACTCACCATTGTAGTTGAGGTCGTCAATCGCATTGTTAAACCATTTTTTGGCATTTTGAATTTGGGATGAAATTTTTGGCAAAAACGTTATTTTCAACGGGGTACCATATTTCTTGACCAGTTCATGGATATCTATCCCGTGGAAATGCAGGCAATTATCTTGCAAAGTGAACCCGCCTTGCGGAAAATAAAAGGTTTGGTCCACCAAGTCAAAATAAGTATTTTTCATTGACAATCAATTAGTTATGCGTATTGTGAAACCATAGTTGTGATTTTATCCCGTAAAGGATTGCAAAGGTATCATTTTGGAAAGTATTATTTTAAAAAATGTGACAGGGGACTGAAATTTTATCAAAATACTGAGGGGGGTAATATCCTCTTTTTAAATTGCTATCGTTTGTCGCTACAAAATAGTAAAGAACATGTTTTGACACTCGACTATGCGTATCTGATTCACTTTTAATGAATTAATGAAAATTGTATTTCAAAAAATACTATTATTTGGGTATGGTTTTTGAACTTATTGTGACAACTTAGTTATTCAATTATTGAAATAAGTTTTATTCCTGCATTTTATTAACGGCTGTGTGACTTATTTTCCAACAGATTGCACCGTAAATTTCAAGTATTTCACGTCTATTTTTTACATATAGACAAAATTAACTCTTGTTTAAATAAAGAAGTATGAGTCAGATTTCATTAAAAATGGTGGATAATAAAACACTATTGAACTCATTGGGCGTTGGCTTAATGAGATTTTTATTTTCATCAAGTGGTCATAAACCCTCGCTGATTCCCTCAAAGATTCTATCCCTTTTCTTTGTATTGAGCGCTGCCTTTTTTGGCTCTACAAACGCCTTTGCCTCCAACGCAGCGGTTTTATTTCCTACAGCTACCACAAATTTTAATAGGATATTGAGTGCACCAGTAGCTGTTGATGATGATAAAACGAGTGATGAAGACAATATTTTGAGCGGCTCGGTGGCAACCAATGACTTTGATTTGGATGGTGATATTTTGACTTTCACGGCTATTTCAAGCATTCCTTTTACACAAGGCTCCATTTTGCTCAATGCGGATGGTCGTTTTATGTTTATGCCTGCCACTAATTTCAACGGCGTGGTAACCCTTAATTATAAAGTGTGTGACCCAAGCGGTTTGTGTGCGACTGCAAAATTGACTATTACCGTCATTCCCGTCAATGACCCACCCGTGGCTTCTGTCACTTTCGTTACGACCAATGAAAATCTTGTAAAAACGGGTGATTTAAAACCCAGTGTCCTTGATATTGATAATCCTGTTAATACTTTGACATTTACGCAAATTGGCGTAATGGCTCCTATTGAGGGCACTTTTACCCTCAACCCGAATGGCACATATACTTATACGCCTGCTCTCGGTTTCACAGGTACAACAGCTGCTACATATAAGGTGTGTGACGCCAATAACGCATGTGATACCTCAGCATTGGTTATTTCCGTAATTAATGTCAATGACCCACCTGTTGCGGTAAATGATTCTATTACCATCCTCGAAGATACACCTATTAGCAACACTGTGGCTTCTAATGATTCGGATATTGATAACCCGCCTTCGCAATTGACTTATACTGTCATTACACCTGTTCTCGTTTCACAAGGTACTTTTGTCTTAAACACCGATGGCACTTACACCTTTACGCCTGCGCCTAATTTCACAGGCACGGTCGTGATACCTTATAAAGTATGTGACCCGAGCGGTCTTTGTGCAATAGCCGCTTTGACAATTACGGTTATGGCTGTTAACGACCCACCCGTAGCGAATGACACCTCAATTACGATAAATGAAGATACTTCTCTATCGAGTGATTTGAAACCCAGTGTTTCTGACCCCGATAATCCTACTTCTACTCTGATTTTTACCCCCATTGGTTCTATTCCCATTACACAAGGCGTATTGACGCTTTTTCTTGACGGGACATATACTTTCACTTCCGCCCCTAATTTCAACGGCACTGTCGTCGTGACTTTTAGGGTATGCGACGCTAATGGTTTGTGCGATACTGCAACTTTAACCATTTCGGTTTTACCTAAAAACGATAAGCCTCTTGTTACGCCTACAAGTATAGCTACGATAGAAGATACACCTACAACAGTTTGTATGACCATAAACGATATAGATGTCGGTGAAACATTTACAGCAGAGCCTTGTGGAGTTAATCACGGAACAGCATTAGCTACTATTACTGGTAATCAATTGTGTGTAACTTATTCACCTTCAACTCATTACAATGGTTTAGATACAATTTGTTTTATTGTTTGTGATGCTTTGGGAGCTTGTGATACGGTGAAAATACCCGCAACGGTTTCACCAGTAAATGATAAACCAATCGTTACCCCCCTCAGTATTTCAACGATTGAAGACATGCCAGCAACGGTTTGCACTACTATCAACGATCCAGATTTAGGCGAGATATTTACGGCAACCAGCTGCGGTGTAAAGAATGGAACAGCCACAGCTACAATTACGGGCAATCAGCTTTGCGTAACTTATACACCCAATACGAATTATTATGGTCTTGATACGGCTTGCTTCGTTGTGTGTGATGCAGGTGGTTTGTGCGATACGGTTAAAATTCCAATTATGGTTTCACCAATAAATGATAAACCCTTTGTTTCACCAACTACTATTGCTACGGTTGAAAACGCCCCCATAAAAGTGTGTACGACTATCAATGACCCAGATTTAGGCGATACTTTTACAGTCACTCCTTGTGGTGTAAATCATGGGACAGCATCGGCTACTATTGCAGGCAATCAATTATGTGTCACTTACACACCCAATACAAATTATAATGGATTGGATACGGTTTGCTTTGTGGTGTGTGATGTAAGTGGTGCTTGCGATACGGCGCGCATACCTGTTACCGTTTTAGCGATAAACGATAAGCCCCTCGTCTCGCCAACTAATATTTCAACAATAGAAGACTCAACGGCAACGGTTTGTACCACCATCAATGATGTGGATTTGGGTGAAACATTTACCGCCGCTTTATGTGGTGTAAAAAATGGCACTGCAACGACTATTATTTTAGGCAATCAATTATGCGTAACGTATTCACCATCAAGCAATTACAATGGTTTGGATACGGTGTGTGTTACTGTTTGTGATGCAGGTGGTGCTTGTGATACTGTTAAAATTCCTGTGGTTGTTTCACCTAAAAACGATAAGCCTGTTGTTATACCTACAATTTTAACAACGGTAGAAGACACGCCCGCTACCGTTTGCACAACTATTAATGACCCCGATTTGGGTGAAACATTTACTACCACTTTATGTGGTGTGAAAAATGGCACAGCAACGACAACAATTACAGGTAATCAATTATGCGTAACCTATTCACCTGAAAGCAATTACAGTGGTTTAGATACAATTTGTGTCCTTATTTGTGATACAGGCAATGCTTGCGATACTGTTAAAATACCCGTTACAGTTGTACCAATAAACGATAATCCCGTTATTGCCCCCCTCCCTATTTTAACCGTTGAAGACTCAACGGCAACGGTTTGCACCACTATCAATGACCCTGATTTGAGTGAAACTTTTACCGCAACTTTATGTGGTGTAAAAAATGGCACAGCAACAGCTACAATCTTAGGCAATCAATTATGCGTAACGTATTCACCTTCAAGCAATTACAATGGTTTGGATACAGTCTGTTTCGTGGTTTGTGATGCAAAAGGTGCTTGTGTAACGGTTAACATTCCCATTATTGTGAAAGCCGTGAATGATACCCCCTCAGTAACAATTACGCCTATAACTGTTCTGAAAGATTCTACACGCCAAATTTGCTTTGATATTGTCGATAATGATACGAAGGACACACACACCGTAACGCTTTGTGGCGTTCAAAAAGGCAGTGCCACCTTAACATCCAATAACAGACAGATTTGCATGACCTATACGCCACCCACTTCTTATGTAGGCGTTGATACCGTCTGTATGATTGTTTGCGATAGTTCAAAGGTTTGTCAAACCCTTTCAATTCCTATAAATGCCATTGATTGTAATGACCAATTAGCTCCTGTCATTATTTGCCCTGCGAAAATAGAAGTATCCATAATGGGGTCAATTATTTCAGACCCAAATCAATTCATAAAGCAAAATGGTTTTTCGGATAATTGCGATGGTTTGAAATTGGATTTCAATAAAATTATAGCCACAGATGATTGTGGAACCCCAACGGTTTCACAAATTTCGGGACTGACAGAGGACAGCACTTTCAGAGAAGGTCGTCATTTTTTAACCTATCAAGCCTTAGATAATAGTGGTAAAACAAGCACTTGTCAAGTTGAAATTGTGATTTCACCTATACAATTATTGGATGTGCATAAAATGTCAATATGCCCGAATGAAAATTTAAGTTTAAAAGCCAAGACATACAGCGGTGCAAATTATAAATGGACAGGACCCCGCAATATGACTGTTGACAGCATTTTACTGACAGTGCCCAGAACAGCAGGAGAAGCTGTGGAAGTATATGTTGTGGCTGCTACATTTGGTTCATGCACTTTCACTGACTCCATAACAGTAAGTTTCAGAGTGAAACC
>JAYUQN010000052.1:0-17359 GCA_043756725.1 Saprospiraceae bacterium | reverse complement strand
GCTTAATGGGAACGGTTGTGGTGGATAGAATTTTAGATATGATAACCCTAATGATTGTTGTCGCTTTTGGTTTTTTAGTGGAATATAAAACCCTTTGGGATTATTTGGATAAAAACATCGGCAGAGGAGATGGCTCATTTCGCCTTCTCAAGCACCCCGCTTTCCTTGCTTTGATGGGTCTCGGCGTAGTTTCAATGGTTTTGTTCTATATTTTTAGAAAAAAAATTGCCCAATTGCCGCTTATTTCTAAAGTATGGCATATTGTTGAAAAGTTTGCAGAAGGCTTGAAAACTATTAAGCGCATTGAGAATTTGCCCTTATTCATATTCCACTCTATGAATATCTGGGTCATGTATTACCTCATGACTTATCTCTGTTTCTTTGCTTTTGCGCCAACTGCCCATTTGCCTGCCATAGCTGCTTTAACAGTTTTTGTATTTGGTACTTTTGGTATTGTCATTCCCTCACCCGGCGGTATGGGCACTTATCATGTTTTAGCAACTGCCGCTTTGGTCATTCATGGTGTGAATAGCAACGACGCTTTTTCTTTTGCCAATATCATGTTTTTCTCTATTCAAATTTTTTACAATATTGTGGCGGGTACGCTGTCTATCATTTTAATGCGGGTTATGAATAAAAAAACACCCCCCCTCAGTAAGTTGTCGGTTTTGGAAGCGCAAGTGGAAAGCGCTTAAATTATTGTTGTATTGTTGAATTGTTGTATTGTTGTATTGTTGGCGTTTCACTCGACAATACAACAATACAACAATTCAACAATCTATTCTATTTTCATCATTTTACAATCTACCTTTTTATACACATCTGTATATTTGAGTTTGGCAGCATCTTTATAGACTAATTTAGTGCCCTTTTCAACCAATTCCCCTTCGCCCATAAGGATTTTATCACCGTCCAATTTAAAAACGATTTCTTGGGTTTGGGTAGCACCTTCAATCATGTATGTCCAATCGGCATTAATCATGTTTCCTGTTTTTTTACCTTTAAAAGTACCATGACCGCCATCTTTTTCATTAGGATGCCAATGATAATCGCCGCTCGCATTGTCGCCTGCAAGAATGAGTTTCACCAAAGAAACATCTTTTTTGAAGTTAAACTGAAAACACATCGTATCCGCTTTTACGATAACTGCCGCTATTGAATCCACTTTAGGCATAGCGGGCGGTGGTGGCACATTGACAGTAGAAGCCGAGCTATCAGCCTTTTTGGGTTCACATCCTACAAGTATTGCAAAGATGGAGAGCATAAAAATTGTTTTTTTCATGTGGAAATAGAAATTTTAAAAATTTAGAAAATTGGATTTAAATAAAAAACTATTTACGTGCAGGAGCCACGAATTTACAAATTATACAAATTTTACGAATTTAGATGTTAACGGATTTTTATCAAATTTACGATGTAAATGTCACTTTCGGACTTTTAGTAAAATCTGTCAACACATAAATTCGTAAAATTTGTATAATTCGTCAATTCGTGGCTACCGTCAAATAATAGTGACTTAATTCGGAAAACTGATTTTACCCATCGAAACGCTCGGCACACCCTGCCTTTTCCCAAAATTCGTTTTACCACCTGCCACACATTCATTGGCTAAAAGTGCAAAAAGAACGGCTTCTTTGGCATCGGGGTTAATGTGCAAATCGTCAGTTGTCGCATACTGAGGGGTAGGTAAAAGTTCATATATCATGCTCATTAAAAGGGGATTATGAGCACCACCGCCACTTGCATATATTTTTACTTGGCTGATTGTTTTATCATCAAATTTTTCTGCGGCAAATAATTTTTTTATTGCCTCGGTAATGGTTTCAGCACTGAAACGGGTTAAAGTTGCCATTAAGTCAAAAACGGACGGGTTATAGAGTTGTGCACATCGAATTGCGTTATCCACATAGTTAATGTTGAAAAGTTCGGGTCCAGTGGTCTTTGGAAATGGTTTTTCAAAGAAATCATTGTCTTTCAAAGCGGCTAAAAGTTCGGGAATGATGCGCCCTTGTTTAGCCATTTCAGCGTCTTTATCATACGCTTTTTCAGGATAATAATGGCGTATAACGGCATCCAAAAGTGTATTGCCCGTACCCGTATCTGTTACAAACACAGCAGAAGCATCAAGTGAAGCAGGCAAATAAGTGAAATTGGCAATGCCGCCCATATTGAGCATAATGCGATTTTCACCTTTTTTTGAAAAAATCAAATAATCGCCATACACCGCCAAAGGTGCGCCCTCGCCACCTGCAGCCACATGTTTTTGCCTAAAATCGCTGATGGTGATTATGCCTGTTGTGGCGGCTACGTGGTCGCCATCCCCAATTTGAAGCGTAGCATTGGGAAAACGCTTTATTTTATGTAAAATTTTAGGCGTGTGAAAAACCGTTTGACCGTGAGAAGCGACAATATCTACCCCCTCTCCGAAAGGAGTCCTTTGGACACTATTGATACCCCATTTTTCCAAACAGCTTAAAACCATCTCCCCATGAAGCTTTCCCAGCCAAGCATTGAGTAAGGTAAGATGTTGAAAATCAATGGTTTGCTTGGCAAACACTTCTCTGATTTCATGCTTGATTTCATCTGAATAATCAACAGTATCAAAGTGTAGCAACTCGACTTTTGTTTTATGCCCACTGCCTTCTATGCGACAAAGCGCAACATCCAAACCATCCATAGACGTACCACTCATCAAACCGACGATAAGGCGTACAGGCTTGCGCGCTATGGCGTATAAATTTTTAATATTCTGATTCATGCCCGAAATTTAGAGAAAATTTTAAGTTTTGTAGTAAAAAAAGGGGTATTATATTAATTTTGTCGGTATGGAAAACAAGTTTTATACTTCTACGAATTGGGCACCCTGGCTGGGCTTGGGTTTTCTCCTTTCATTCATCTTTTTTGGCACAATTGGCGATGCTTGGCTAATGATTTTGCTTGCCATTTTGAGCTTTTTACCCGCTCTTATTGTGCGATTAACGTTGCGGGGCTACTTCTTGGTAGATAATTTTCAAGTGAAATATTGCTATGACCGTAAAAACGGGCGAGGCACAAGTTTTTCAATGCCTATATCTGACATACACGAGGTGAAACGTGTTGGCAAATCCATTCTTATTCATCACGATGGCGGCAAAAAATTGCATACCCGTGTGCATCAATCCGAAGCTTTCGTAAATCTGCTTTTGAAATACAATCCGCGTATCAACTTGCTTAAATGAAACTACACCCACTCCTCGTCAAAGCCGTTGAAGAAGCCTTAAACGATATTTTTAACAACGGCAAATATGCCGATAAAGTCTTGGAAAGATTGTTAAAATCGAACCCCAAATGGGGCAGCCGAGACCGTTCTTTCATTGCTGAAACGACTTACGATTGTGTGCGGTGGTGGCGATTATATGCTCACTTGTGTGAAAAATCAGGACTGCGAGATTCTTGGACAAATATAATAGGTATTTGTTTGACTTTGAAATATGAACAAGTGCCCGAATATAAAGACTTCGCCCATTTAGATTTTCTGAAATTGCAATCAAAACGTGCGAGTATTTCAGAAAGAAAAATCAAAGAGTCCATACCCGATTGGCTTGATGAACGCTGTGAAAATGAACTGGGTACGGCAAAATGGGATAAAGAACTTAGGGCTTTAAACACACCCGCAGAAGTAATATTAAGAGTTAATACATTGAAAATCAGCGTTTTAGATTTAAAGAAAAAACTTGATGAAATAGGTTGGATAACCGAAACGCACCCGCAAAATATAGAAGCCTTAATTTTAAAAAAACGGGGCAGTATTTTTCAAACAGCGTTTTTCAAAAACGGCTTTTTTGAGGTACAAGATGCAGGTTCTCAACACATTGCACCGTTTTTGCAAGTCGAATCGGGTATGCGGGTCATAGACGCTTGTGCAGGTGCAGGGGGGAAATCCTTGCATTTAGCCACTTTAATGCACAACAAAGGCGCTGTGATTTCACTCGATACTGAGGGTTGGAAATTGGAAGAGTTGAAGAAACGCGCCAAGCGAAATGGTCTCCACATCATCGAAACTCGTACTATTGACTCCACCAAAGTCATAAAACGGTTGCATGACTCCGCAGACCGTCTTTTGCTCGATGTGCCCTGCAGTGGTTTGGGTGTTTTAAGGCGCAATCCCGATGCAAAATGGAAACTCAAACCCGAATTTTTAGAAAAAGTGTGCAATATGCAGCAACAAATCCTCCAAGATTATTCTAAAATGGTGAAACTTGGAGGCAAAATGGTTTATGCCACGTGCAGCATTTTGCCGTCTGAAAATGGGCAACAGGTAGAGACTTTTTTAGAACAAAATCCTCATTTTAAATGGCTTGATGAGCGCACAATATCACCGGCTACTGAGGGGTGCGATGGGTTTTATATGGCGTTATTGGAAAGAGGTTGAATGTTAATAAATTTCTATTCATAAATAATACATAATTTGTCAATTTAACAAAAGTTGGCAAATTTTTTAATGTTAAAAAGTTAATGTGCCTTATTAGATTAGGAGATATGGTAAAATAGCTTACTTTTGTTATTGGCACAGTAAAAAATTTATAGAATAGGAAAACTAAAGCATGATTAAAATTTTACTTATAGGAGGATTTTTACTCTTTTTTACCAATTCTTTTTCACAAATACCTTATTTCCAGCAGCAAACGGATTATCTTATCCATGCTGAACTGGACGACTCTGCGCATATTCTGAAAGGCAATGTAACTATTACTTATACAAACAATTCTCCCGATAATCTTCCCTTCCTTTATTTTCATGTTTGGATGAATGCTTTTAGCAGTAAAACGTCTGCTTATGCACATCAAAATTTGCAACAAGGTAATACCCGTTTTTATTTTGCTGAAACGGATGAAATGGGTGGCTACAAAGATTTGAATTTCACAATAGACGGTAAAAAATGCGAAGTTGAAATTGATAAAAATCATCCCGATATTCTCAAAATCATTTTACAAAATCCCTTGAAAACAGGTGAGAAGGTCGCTATTTCTACCCCTTTTACCTTGCATATCCCTTATGCTTTTTCACGCGGGGGGCATATCGGGCAACAATATTTAATGACACAGTGGTATCCAAAACCAGCCGTGTATGATGCAAACGGGTGGCATGCTATGCCTTACCTCGATCAAGGCGAATTTTACGCAGATTTTGGCAATTTTGATGTGACGCTTACGCTCCCTGAAAATTATATCGTCGGTGCTACAGGTGTTTTACAAACGACTTCTGAAAAAGATTTTTTAGAGAAAATTATAGAAAATTCTAAAAATACTGTCCAAAGGGACTCCTACGGAGAGGGGGGGGTAAAAGCGGACAATGCACAACTGGCACTTAATAATAGCCTTGATTCTTCTTCAAAAAAGCTGAAAACGATACGTTTTACTGCTGAAAAAGTGATAGACTTTGCTTGGTTTGCAGATAAAAATTTTAAAGTGTTGCACAGTCAAACGGCTTTGAAAAGTGGTAAAATGGTAGATACTTATGCTTATTTTACTTCTAAACACATTAAATTATGGTCAAAAGCAGCCGACTATATCAACCAAGCTGTACAATTTTATTCTGAAAATGTGGGCGATTATCCATACCCACACGCTTCGGCAGTCATGACAGAAGCACCCTTTGAAGGGGGCATGGAATACCCCATGATTACGGCTTTAAGCGGGCGTTACGATGCCAAAAGTCTTGATGTGACTATCGCCCACGAAGTTGGGCACAATTGGTTTCAAGGCATATTAGCCACCAATGAGCGAGACCATGCTTGGATGGACGAGGGCTTGAATTCATTTTATGACCATCGCTATGGTGAAAAATACTATCCAAAAGTAACGAATACTGAGGGGGGTATTTTCAATTGGCTTTTAAGGGGAAGTGGCTATAACACAAATGAATTCCTACTCCATAATTTGATTCAAAAACGAGAAGACCAAGCAGCTACGCTTACTTCTGACTCGCTTACGCAAACCAATTATTATCTGGACGCTTATGAAAAGCCCGCTATTGCCTTACAATTTCTTGAAAAAAGCATGGGCAAGGAGCGTTTAGACATCTTAATGAAAGGCTATTTCAAGCAATGGCAGTTTAAACACCCGCAACCTTCCGATTTTTTGAATCTCTTGAAATCGAATATTTCTGATGAAACATTGGCTACTTTTTTCACCTTGCTTAATAAAGGAATTGGGAATCGGGAGGAGCAAAAGGGCTTGAAACCACTTAGTCTGAAATGGGGTATCGGTATCAACAATCCCTTGAAAACCAATGTGTATTGGACACCCGTAGTAGGTGCCAATTTTTATGATAAAGCGATGATTGGCTTGCTCTTACACAATGGCGTCTTACCCGTTAAAAAATGGGAATGGGCTATGATGCCGCTTTATGCGACAAAAACGAAGACATTGACAGGCATTGCTAATATTGACTATCATATTTTCACCAATAAAAATCATAAAATCACTTTAAGCGCACAAGGCAAGCGTTTTACCTACAAAACCGTGAATAAAAAAGGCTTGGCTTATACCCGTATTGCCCCCTCAGTAACCATTGATTTCTGGAAAAAACCATTGAGCCAATTTGTGCAAAGCCTTAAATTGCGTCAAACTTTTTTGAACGAAGGCGAAGTCTTTAAAGACAGTTTGGAACGCCTTTCTATCAAAAATAAATGGTCAAATGGAACGGAATTTAGCTACATGGGACATTTCAAAAGGACAATAGCACCTTCCAGTTTTCGTCTTTCGGTTGAAAAATTCAGCTATCAGATGTTTGATAAAAAGTATAGTTTTCTGAAAACAAGTTTAGAGTTTCAGCAAGAGTATATGTTTCAAGAAAACAAAAAAGTGTCTGCAAGGCTTTTTGTAGGCGGATTTCCTATGAATTCGGGGCGAAAATCGGGTTTGGGTTTCACACGCGGTTTTCTTGGTTTGTCTGCACGTGGCTTTTCTGATTATAGATATGATGATTTTTACTTTGGGCGCAATGAAGAAGAGGGTCGGCTTTCTCAACAAATTAACCCTAATACTGAGGGGGGGCTAAAATTTGCTTTACCCGTTGGAGAAGGCTCTCGAGTGGGTTATAGCAACAATTTTATTACCGCTTTAAATTTAAAAACACAATTGCCTTTGAAATATGATTTAGGCATAAAGCCTTATTTCGATATTGGTTTTTTCAGCGATATGCGCCCAGGTGGTGAGCGCACTAAATCGCAATGGTTGGCAAGTGGTGGCGTGGCGTGGGAGTTTGAAGACTATTTTGGTATCTATCTGCCTTTTTATTTTTCAGGTGAAAAAAATGACCCCAATAGTTTTCACAACATCATGACAAGGCGGGGCGGGTTCCTTTCCCGTATGACTTTTAGTATCAATTTGAAAAAACTCAATGTCTTACAGCTTTTGAAAAAAGTGTAATGAAATTATGACTCATTGTTAAACAGATTTAGCCTAAGGTTTTTTGAAAAAAAATCACATCACATCAACTTTTTTCAAAAAACCTTAGCCTAAATCTTTAGCTGAAATGAAACATTCCAATTATTTGCCAAAAAAATAAAAAAAATAGATATTTTTACCCAAAAGTAATTTACTTTGAATCTAAAATATCTATTATGTCTGGTTTCAATCGTCGAACTTTTCTAAAAAATATGGCTTTGAGTGCGCCCGCATTCGCCTTAACTCCTTCTCAATTCATGGATTTTGATAGCTCAAAAAAGATGTTTTTCAAAATTTCTTTAGCGGAATGGTCTTTTCACAAAGCCATTTTTGCAGGCAAAATGACCAATCTGGATTTTCCTGTGAAAGCAAAAAAGGAATATGGTATTGACATTGTCGAATACGTTAATCAATTTTTCAAAGACCGTGCGCAAGATAAAACCTACCTGAAAGAACTCAAAATGCGCTGTAAGGACAATGGCGTAAAAAACCACCTCATTATGATTGATGGTGAAGGTAATCTGGGCGATGCGGATTCTAAAAAGCGCATCGAAGCCATTGAAAATCATTACAAATGGGTAGAAGCAGCAAAATTTTTGGGTTGTAAAACAATACGCGTCAATGCCGCAGGTGACGGTTCTCCCGATGATGTGTCTAAAAGATGTATAGAAAGTCTTAGAAAATTGAGCGAATTTGGTGCCATGCACAAAATCAATGTCATTGTAGAAAATCATGGCGGCTATTCCTCAAATGGCAAATGGTTGGCGGATGTGATGAAAAACGTGGGCATGAAAAATTGCGGTACGCTCCCCGATTTCGGCAATTTTTGCTTGAAATGGGCAGAGGGCAAAGACTATCAAGAGTGTGCTGAAAAGTATGACCCGTATATCGGTACGCAAGAAATGATGCCGTATGCAAAAGGCGTGAGTGCCAAATCAAACGATTTTGATGAAAATGGCAATGAAAAAAGCCTTGATTATTTCCGTTTGTTAAAAATTGTGAAAGAAGCTGATTTCAAAGGGATTATTGGTATCGAATACGAAGGGCAAAATTTTAGCGAAGAAGAGGGTGTGCGTAAAACTTTGGATTTGTTGAAAAAAGTAGGCGCAGCTTTGACTTGAAAAATGTTAATATTTCCGATTTATCCGACCTGATAAGATTAAAGTTTATTTCGCAGATTTAGAGTAAGTTTTTTGAGACATTTAGATTGATTTTTTGGCAAAAAAATCAATCTAAATGTCTCAAAAAACTTACCCTAAATCTTTTATTCATCGCGGCTGAAAAGTAAATTCATATAAAAAATACTGAGGGGTGGTAAAACTATTTTTCAAAGGCATTTATCGCTTGTTGCAAGGGCTGATGTGGGTGACTTTGGGTTTGTATTTTAAACGAATTGTTTTCAAAAATCAAGAACGATTGCGATCGGAAGGCCCGCTTTTGGTCATATCCAATCACCCCAATACAGTGATAGATCCTTTGATGGCGTTGTATCGGATGCCTACCATCTGCCATTTATTAGCCAATTACAGTCTTTTCAAAAACCCTATCAGTGGTTTTTTACTATCCAATCTGTTCTGTATTCCCATTCAACGCATTACCGATGTACCAGAAGGGCAACCTTTGCAAAATGATGATGCTTTTAAAAAATGTGATGAGCATCTTTTATCAGGTGGGTGCATTTACATTGCGGCTGAAGGCACAAGTTGGCCCGAGCGGGTGATTCGGAATTTCAAAACAGGCACTGCCCGCATTGCTTTTAATGCAGAGATGAAAGCCGATTTTAAATTGGATTTACGCATATTACTCATCGGTATTTCCTATTCCGACCCCTTAAAATTTGGTTCAGACGTGCGGGTTGAAGTGGGTGAATTGATTTCAGTGGATGAATGGCACGCAGAATATATTCGCGAACCGCGCAAAGTGGTACAAGAATTTACAGACCATATAGAAAATAAAATGCGGGATTTGGTCATTGATTGTCGCGATATTGAAGAAGATATTTTTTTGAAAAAATTAGAAACTGTTTTAACCATTGAAAAACCCATAGATACTGAGGGGGGGTATCAACGCAGCAAAAAACTTTTAAAGGATTTGCACGATTGGCAAAAATCAGATGAAACGGGCTTTAAAACTTTTAAATATGACGTTGAAACGTATTTTTCAAAACTTAAAGATTTGAAAATCAATGATTTGAATGATAAAAAATTCGATTCTTATATGTTGCCAAAACTTATTTTGGGTTTCCCAATTTTCATTTATGGTTTCATGAATAACATCATTCCCACTTGGTTAAGCGATAAAATGGTAAGTTGGTTGAAACAACATGAGGCTTATGATACGACTGTGCGCTATGTAAGTGGTTTAGTGCTTTTTCCGTTGTTCTGGTGGATTCAAGCAAAAATAGTAACACATTACTTAAATGATTTTTTTACACCAAACCTGCCTATCGGTTGGCTTTATTTTTTTACGGTTATACCCACAGGTTTAGCGGCTTGGTGGTTTTATAAAAAAGGACAATACTATTTGGATTATTTGACCTATAAAAAAGCGGATAAAAAAGGAGAAATGCGGTATGCGAGACAACAAATAGTGCAAACGTTAAATCAAATGACAAATGACAAATGACAATGGATAATGGATAACTTATCATTGGTGTTCAAAAGATTTTGTTTAAACTTGAAAAGATGCATTCGTTCACAGGTTTACTAAACCGACTGACAAAGGCATTGTAACTTATTCAAAATCAATGTTTTATATTTAAAACAAAATCTTTTGAACACTAATGGATAACTTATAACGAATAATGGACAACGGGCAATGTGGAAAACAAACAATTCTCAATTTGTCCATTGTCCTTTGTTCATGGTCCTTAACGTTAATAGAGTGTGAAAGTCGTAACATTATTATCGTTGGAAATTATTTTCCCATTAACTTTAAGTCTGAAAAAGCTTACCGATTCTAAGAACAGATTTTTTTAGCATTTCAAAAAAACAAACTCATGTTCAAACAGACGTTCAAACAACTCCTTATTCTTTTCTTCCTTTTCTGTGGCAATAGCGCTAACAGTCAAACAAGTAATTTCAATACAGACTCCGAAGGTTGGGCAATTGTGGGTGACGGCGGCGGGCTGGTCCAGCCTGTTTACAATACCGCAGGCGGCAACCCCGGTGGCTTTATTTCAAGTAAAGATGAAGGTACCGGGGCAACTTGGTATTTTTCAGCGCCCAACAAGTTTTTAGGCAATAAATCATGGTTTTATGGTCAAAACCTAAGATTTGATTTAAAACAAAACCGCACAGACCAACAATTTAACGATGATGATATTATCATTGAAGGTAATGGTATCCTCATGTTTTTCAAAACTTCTGAAAACCCCAGATTGACTTGGACGCCTTATACCGTGAAATTAGATGAAACGGCAAATTGGCGTATTCCTACCATATTGGGTCTTTCACGCAGAGCCACACAAGCTGAAATAAAAACCATCTTGTGCAATGTTGTAAGGCTTTGGATACGTGGCGAATTTGTGGATGGAGCCGATGAAGGCAGTTTGGATAATGTTTTGATTGAAGGCACGGACTGTACGCCCAGGGTTTCAACTCGAAATCCCACTATTTGCAAAGGTCAAATTTTTACGCTTAATAATAAATCTTATACGCTTGCAGGGACTTACTGCGATACACTCAAACGCTGCAACCCTTTGTGCGATAGTATTATAATCATCAATTTGAAGGTGACTGAACCTGTCGTCAAAAACCAAGCACTGAAAATTTGTGCGGGCGATTCGCTCAAAGTGGGCAATCGTTTTTACACAAGAGCAGGTACCTATACGGACACTTTAAAAACTTTTGTGGGTTGCGATAGCATCGTTTTGACCACTTTGACCGTTAATCCACTTATCACCACAACGCAAACCATGATTATTTGCGAAGGCGATATTTTCAAAGTCGGCGATAGCAGCTACACCAAAAACGGCAGATACCGCAATATACTGAGGGGGTCCTCGGGTTGCGATAGCACTGTGGTAACAGATTTGACAGTCAATCCTAAAACAGAAAAGACAACGGAAACGACCCTGTGCCCGGGCAAAGGCTATCGCGTGGGTAATAAGGTTTATACACAAGAAGGAACGTTTAGAGACACGATTCGTCGCCGCGCACCTTTGTGTGATAGCGTTGTGATAACAAAAATTACGTTCAGTAAATTGCCTGAAATAACGGAAAATATAACAATTTGCCGCAACGACTCTATTTTTATTCGCGGTCGTTTATTCAACGGCGGTGGCTCTTATCGAGATACATTTAAAACTTTTACAAGTGGCTGCGATACGGTTGTGGTAACCAATATAAAACTATCTAATTTGACACTGAGCTTGGGTGCGGATGTGGAAATTGAAAAAGGGGATAGCGTAAAATTGACCCCCTCAGTATCGGGCGGTCAAAATCTGAAATGGACGTGGACGCCGACGCGAGATTTGAGTTGTACAAAATGCCCAGAACCCATTTCAAGACCTTTGAAAACTGTGACTTATGTGGTAGAAGCACGGGATACAACGGGCAATTGTACGGTAAAAGACAATATCACCATCTCCGTAAAAGCTTGTGAACGGGTTTTCATTCCAGATGCTTTTAGTCCGAACAACGATGGCGTAAATGATATGTTTATCGCTTATGGAGCCAATTGTGCAAAGCAAATTAAAAATATGGCAATATTCAGTCGCGGCGGTCAAATGGTTTTTAGTAAACAAAATCTGCCGCTCAACAATCCCAACAATGGTTGGGATGGCACGTTCAACAACAAGTCTTTGCCAGCCGATGTTTATATATATCTGATGGAAATTGAGTTGGGCGATGGTGAAGTGAAGACTTTTTCAGGCGATGTGACGTTGGTAAGGTAGTTGCGAATTTATTCGCAACATAAAAATAAATTATATGAAACTCCGTGCAGACAACCTACAAAAAACCTACGGCAGCCGTCAAGTCGTGAAAGACGTATCCGTTGAAGTCAACCAAGGCGAAATCGTTGGTTTATTGGGTCCCAATGGGGCGGGTAAAACCACTTCATTTTATATGATAGTGGGATTTATAAAACCCAACAGTGGAGCTGTGTATTTGGACAATGATGAAATAACGGATTTGGCTATGTACAAACGTGCGCAAAAAGGCATTGGCTACCTGCCACAAGAGCCTTCTGTTTTCAGAAAACTTAGTGTGGAAGACAATATACGCGCTGTGCTTGAAATGACCCCCCTCAGTATAGAAGAGCAAAAAGTGAAATTAGAAACGCTGATTGACGAATTTGGCTTGCACAAAGTGCGTAAAAACAATGGTGACAGCCTCAGCGGTGGCGAACGCCGCCGTACAGAAATAGCCCGTGCCTTAGCTACGTCACCCAAATTTATCTTGTTAGATGAGCCTTTTGCAGGCATTGACCCGATTGCCGTAGAGGATATTCAGTCCATTGTTGCTACTTTGAAAACGAAAAATATTGGTATTTTGATAACTGACCACAATGTGCAAGAGACCCTTTCCATCACAGACCGTGCATACCTTATGTTTGAAGGCAATATTCTGAAAGCGGGCACTGCCGAGGAGTTGGCTTCTGATGAAATGGTACGGAAGGTGTATTTAGGTAAAAACTTTGAATTGAGGAAAAAACATATTGAAATCTAAAATTTCATTAGGCAAGGGAATTTACGAAATTAAAATAAAAGTGTAAATTTGTCAAAAATTTAAGTTCATGACAACATTGACCTTTAAATTGCAAATTGAAGAACAATTGGCTTTAGCCTATAAAAATGCCAAAAAAGCTGAGAGATTGACTATAAAAAAGCAAGTTAATCAATTCATAGAGCGAATCTTGCGAGAACAAGCACGAACACGCTTATATACAGTAATCGCCGAATTACATGCAGAAGCAGAAGCAAAGGGGCTAACTGAAGAAATTATTGACGAAATATTAGCTGAAAATGAGTAAGCTATTCGTATTTGATACAAATGTTTTGATAAGAGCGGCTTTATCAAAATGCTCAGGTTCTTACGCTTGTTTTGAAAAAGCTGATGTTAATGGTTTTCATATTTGTTCAGATGAAACTTATGAGGAACTTGAAACAAAACTAATGTTACCTAAATTTGATAAGTACGCCCACCGAACTAAAAGAAAAGAATTCCTCGAATGGTATTGGAGAATAACGCTTAATATTCCAATAAAAACGAGAATAATAGCTTGTAGAGACCCAAAAGATGATAAATTTCTATCTTTAGCCGTTTCAGCCGAGGCAGAATGTATAGTTTCACTTGATGATGATTTGCTGGTTTTAAATCCATTCCAGAATATTCCTATAATTACTCCTGGCGTATTTTTAGGTATGAAAATATAAATCCTTTTACAAAAATCTTCTTTACTAAAATAATACAATTCTCTTACAATGCCATTCAAATCTAAATATGTTATCGCTGTCTTAATTTCAAGCATCCTCTTTCTTGAAAACTGTAAAAATAAAAATGAAGATATACCCACCAATGTGCTACCTGAAGGGGCTTCAAAAATTGAAGCTTCTACACAACGCACCACTGGCAATGCCGAAGCAGGTTATCAATACCTCACCACAGGCGATTATCTCAGTAGCGGCATCCCTTTAGAGGTTTATAAATTGGCTTTTGGCTCTTCAAGTCCTGATGATTTAGGACGCACAGGCGATGGCAAGGGGGTAAGCTATGCCTTCAATGCTTTTACCTCTGCTAATGGCGTGAAAGTAGCGACTAATAGTTGCCTCAGTTGTCATGCCGATAAATTTAATGGGCAAGTAATTATTGGTTTAGGAAATACAACGGCTGACAATACCATAGATTTGAATCAACAATTGGATAGGGTAGATGCCGTTGTGCAGTTGCGTTATGGTGGAAAAGCCTCGGCAGAATGGAAGGCTTATGAAGCTTATTCCCGTGGTTTTCATGCGGTTGCGCCTTATATCAAAACTGAAACCCGAGGTATAAATCCCGCAGATAAAATGTTTGCCACCCTTTCAGCCTTTAGGGATAAACATAATTTGACTTGGTTGGCTACCCCTCAGTTTTCAATTCCCAATCGCACAATCCCTACGGATGTGCCCGCTTGGTGGTTGTTTAAGAAGAAAAATGCTATGTATTTCAATGGTTTAGGTAAAGGTGACCACGCCAGTTTGATGTCTTCGTCTGCCTTATTCACTTTAAAAGATACCAGCGAAGCCCGCAAAATTGATGGTCATTTTCCCGATGTGGTCGCTTATTTGAAAACTTTGAAAGCACCCAAATACCCTTTCACTATAGACCAAACTTTGAGCGCCAAAGGCAAGATGGTTTTCCTTGAAAATTGTTCAAAATGTCATGGCACTTATGACCCTGTTTCCACATATCCCAACTATTTGGTGGACGTAAAAACCATTGGTACAGACCCTGCTTTGGCAGCAGAATATGATAATTACCCTTACTACCACACATGGTATAATGACAGTTGGTTTGCTAAAAAAACGCCAAAATCGCAATTGATTCCACAAAAAGGCTATGTTGCGCCGCCTTTAGATGGTATCTGGACAACGGCTCCTTATTTACACAATGGCTCCGTGCCAACGCTTGAAAATCTATTGAATAGCCCCACACGTCCCAAATATTGGTCACGCACTTTTGAAGGCGTTACGGCTGAATATGACAACGTAAAAGTGGGTTGGAAGTACACAATTGAAACGACTAAAAAAGATAATTCTACTTACGATACAACACTTTTAGGTTACGGCAATCAAGGTCATATTTATGGTGATAAATTGTCGGCAGAGGATAGAAAGGCTTTAATAGAATATTTGAAAACGCTTTAAAATGGGCATGAATGCAAAGATTTACTAAATTTTTAAAATTTAGTAAATCTGCACTTTTTTATAAATTGGCTCAACACTTTTAAAATCAAATAGTTACGTATTGAAATATGTTACAAACTCAAAACCTTCGTTATAGCTACAACAAGGCGCAAGTGCTACAATTTCCAGATATGCACTGTAAAAAAGGGGAACAATGGCTACTTTTGGGGCAAAGCGGCAGTGGTAAAACGACATTTTTACACTTGTTGGGTGGCTTACTCTCTCCGCAATCTGGCAGTATTCGCATTGGCGATACCGATATGGTGACTTTAAAAACAGCCGCTCTCGACCATTTCAGAGGACAACATATTGGCATTATTTTTCAAACAGCCCATTTTGTCAAGGCTTTGACAGTGGAAGAGAATTTGGTATTGGCGCAACAATTGGCAGGTTTTAAAGAAGATAAAACTTTGATTTTCAACTTTTTACAAAGACTCAACCTTACACACAAATTAAAATCCAAACCTTCAGAATTGAGTGTCGGCGAAGCCCAGCGCGTCGCCATTGCGCGCGCCTTGATAAACCGACCTTCCATCATTTTAGCTGATGAACCCACTTCCGCTTTAGATGATAAAAACACCGATGAAGTCATTCAATTGCTTGAAAAACAAGCAGCCGAAGCCGGTGCAACCCTCTTGATTGTTACGCACGACGGGCGTTTGAAAAACTATTTTAAAAATCAAATTGAACTGTGAATATTCTAAAACTCGCTTGGAAAAACCTGACCGCAAGACCCCTCAGTATGGTGCTGACTTTGGTGCTTTTTGCCTTAGGTGTAGGCTTAACGTCTTTGCTCCTGTTGGTCAATAAGCAATTGACGGATAAATTTGAAAAAAACTTAGCAGGTGTAGATGTGGTCGTGGGCGCAAAAGGGAGTCCTCTGCAATTAATTTTATGCAATATGTATCACGTGGATGCGCCTACGGGCAATGTTTCACTGAAATCTGCCAAACCTTTTTTGAACAGTCGTCACCCATTTTTCAAGCAATCTGTACCCCTTTCACTGGGTGATAGTTACAAAGGCTATCGCATTGTAGGCACTATCAAAGATTTTACAAGTCTTTATCACGGTGAAATTTCAGAAGGACAATTGTGGGAACAACCGCTTGAAACCACACTTGGCGCAACGGTAGCCTCAAAAACAGGCTTAAAAATAGGCGATACCTTCGCCAGCAATCATGGTTTAAATGCAGAAGGCGATGAACACGACCATGCTAAATTTAAAGTAGTGGGCATTTTTAAACCCAGCAATACCGTTTTAGACCAGCTCATTGTTACGGCTACGCAAAGTATTTGGGCGGTGCATGAACATGCGAAAGAGGAAGCGGAAGAAGGTGAAAAGCATGCAGATGAAAATCATGAAAATCATGATGAAAAACGGGAAAATCCCCCCCCCTCAGTGTTGAACGATAAAATTGACGATAGAACAGCCCTTTTAGAAGAAACCGATACGACTAAGCAAATCACAGCTCTTTTATTGCAGTTTAAAAACAATAAAAGTGTGCAGGCTTTGAATTTTCAGCGCAACATCAATCAGAATACAGACATGCAAGCGGCAACACCCGCTATTGAGTTGAATCGGCTTTTTGAAATGATGGGCGTAGGTGAAAAAGCCTTGCGGTCATTGGCTTTCTTGATTGTTTTTGTGTCAGGATTAAGCATTTTCATTGCGCTTTTCAACTCGCTGAAAGAACGCCAATATGAGCTTGCCCTTATGCGAGTGATGGGTGCTGGGCGACATACCCTCTTCTTTTTAATTGTAACTGAAGGACTTTTATTAAGCTTTATCGGCTTTTTAACGGGTATTTTACTCAGCCATACAGCTATGCAGCTTTTAGCAAAATACATGAGTGATGCGTATCGCTATTCTTTTACAGGCTGGACTTGGTTGAGCGAAGAATGGTGGTTATTGACAGGTGCTTTGGCTATTGGTTTTGTGGCGGCAATTGTTCCTGCTTTTAATGCGTATCGGACAGATATTTCTAAAACCTTGTCAAAATCATAGATTTCAAATAATTCATCATTATTTAAAACGCGCCAC
>JAYUQN010000051.1:0-2311 GCA_043756725.1 Saprospiraceae bacterium | reverse complement strand
GGGTTGATTTAAAAGCCGTTTTAGCATCTACATAACCCGTATCAAGGGTTGAAAATTTGCGCTTATCCGTATTAGACCATCCTGCTATCAATTGGGGTGAAACTTGTGCATCATAACCACTTGGCTGAAAAGCTGACCATTGAGAAGGGTATTGAAACGCCATTTCAAAAGGCGCGCGATTGCCCAAACCTAAACCGCCCGCTACATATTGCACCTCAAAAACATAGAATTTGTTATCGTTTGCCGCTTTAAACATATCGACAAAATTGGCAGCCATCGGAAATAAAGCTTCCTTAGCAATCACATCAGCCAATTCCGTTTTAGCTAAAGCCAATTTATCGGCTTGTTTCAAAGGATAGCCCGCCATTGTGAGATAAACACGTCCTAAAAGGGCTTTGGCTATCCATTTTGTTGCCCGACCTTTATCCGCTGCTATGTATGTTTCAGGCAAAGTCGCTACGGCAAATTTCAAATCCTCTACAATTTGATTATAGACAGTGGAATATGGCTCGCGCTGAATTTTTTTAGATTCTTCAAAACTTAAAACCTTAGTTACCAAAGGCACATCGCCAAAATAGCGCACCAAATCGAAATATGCTAATGCCCGTAAAAAACGCGCTTCCGCTTTAAATTGTGGTACTTTGGTAAATGGCAAGCCTTCTATTTTTTCAAGTAAAATATTTGACCGATAAATCTGATTGTACAGATTTGACCATGTATTTTGGATAGCCCCCACTTGTGAGGACACCAAAAAATTGCCAATATCATTGACATCTCGTTGCACATTTACAAAAGACTCTAAGCCATTGTCTGCCCGTACTTCCGACATCAACCAATTGTTGGTTGGCATCACCAGAAGAGAATTGTAATTGGCAACAACCGCTTGATTAAGTTGGGTTTCATCTTTGTAAAAATCGTTGGATGTGTTATTGCCTGCTGGTGAAATGTTTAAAATGTCATCATCATTACAAGCGGATAACAGCAGCAGCGCAAAAAGGCTGCTGAATAATATTTTATAATTTGAGAATTTCATTGCTTATTGATTTATAATAACGTTCCATCCCGAAAATCCTCGGGATGGAACGTTTGTAAATAATTTAAAAGAACATTTTAAGTAAAAATACTGCTCCATAGGAGTCCCGATGGGAAGGGGGGTAAAATTTTAAAACCCTGCATTAACCCCAAAAGTAAACACCTTTGACTGCGGATAGCCACCATAATCGCCCCCTGCATCATTTAAAGCTTCGGGCGACAAGCCCCCGTAGTATTTATGCCAAATATGCGGATTTTCAAGTGACGCATAAAGGCGCAATGAATTTAAACCTTTGATTTTTGGCGCATTATAACCCAATGTAATGTTTTTTATACGCAAATAATCTGAGCTATACAACCAACGGGTATCGTAGAAACTACCTGTTGTGGCGTTGATACTTGGCACAAAACCATTGCCCGGCACTGCTGCCGATTGCCAGCGGTCTTTCCAAATTGCCAATTTGTTATAAAGATAACCCATTCCCGGACGGTCAATAGAGCGACCAATCATGGAGTAAATATTGCCACCCGTTTGAGCAAAAGCCACGATGCGGAGGTCGAATCTTTTATAGCTAAAATCATTGGTGAAACCGAATGTATAATCGGGCGTAGGCTTGCCTAAAATAGCACGGTCGGCGGCTGTGATGATGCCATCGCCATTTTTATCGGCATATCGAGAATCCCCTGCTTTCATGGTTGCCATTTTGGGGTACTTTGCCAAATCATCGGAAGTCATAAAGACACCCACGTGTTCATACAATATCATGGAGTTGATAGGCGCACCGACTTGAATGACGTGTGTCAAATTGGTAAACCCTGTTGGAATAGGCGTATTGTCGAAACCAAGTCTAAGGACTTCGTTTTTATTGTAGGATACGTTGAAATTAGTCTTCCAATTGAAATCTTTACCGACAATATTGCGGGTAGTCAAGTTCAATTCTACACCTTTGTTTTCAATATCACCCACATTTTGCCAGCTTATGCCGAAACCAGAGGTTGCAGAAACAGGGGCTTGCAATAGCAAATCATTGGTCAAACGGCGGTATAAATCCACAGAAGCCAAGACACGATTTTTAAACAAGCCAAAGTCTAAACCGAGGTTTTTACTGTTCGTTTGTTCCCAACCCAAATCGAGGTTTTCAATGGTTACAGGGCTAAAACCTGCAACAGATGTATTGTTCAAGGGATAATTTTGTTGTCCTAAAAGAGAGAATTGGGCGTTGTCCACAATGCGGTTATTGCCCGTAACACCCCAGCTTGCGCGAAGTTTGAGGTCGCT
>JAYUQN010000050.1:0-2311 GCA_043756725.1 Saprospiraceae bacterium | reverse complement strand
TTAGAAAATTTGCAAAAAAACAACCTAAAATTCAGGGAATGTAAAATTACTGCAATTGTAGTGAAAGTGCAAGTAAAATCTAGCCCGACCTAACCCTAAGACGTTGCAGTGCAACGTCTCTACGTAAAACCGAATAAATTTAACAATTAATCCTTAGCTTAATGGCATTGGACTTCAGTCCGTGGTACGTCTAAATTAAATCTAAAATTTATGAAAATTAAAGGTTTTTCAATATTACTTTTCTTCTTTTGCGTGCTTCAGCCAAGTTGTACTTTATCGTTTAAAGGTGTCTCCATTGACCCCAATACGAAAACTTTTTCAGTCGCCCTTTTTACCAGCAGCGCAACAGCAGCCCCGCCAACGTTGGCGCAAACATTTACAGAAAAATTAAAAGACAAAGTGCGCAACAATACGCGCCTAAGTCTCGTCAATACGGAGGGGGCAGATTTACAGATGTCGGGACAAGTTATAGGTTACGATGTAACGGCAGTGTCACCTCAGCCCGATCAGCCGTCTCAATTTAACCAGTTGCGGATAACGATTGAAATAGATATGTTGGATAATAAAAATGAAAAAGGGTCTTGGAAACAATCGTTCTCTTTTCAAGCCGATTTTCCTGGCAGCGGGCAGCTTATCAACTTTCAAGACCAGTTGATTAAGCAAATTACAGATAAAATTTTAGAAGATATTTTCAATAAAGCGTTTACGGAGAATTGGTAATAACTAACAACTTTTTTGTTATTTTACAAAAAACTCTTATCTTGCAAAATAATTTATATAATCGCTTGATAAACAATGAGATAACACATCCTCGCTCATTAATAAAAAAGGGCGAGATACTATTTTAGAATGAATAACGAACAATTAACAGCCTATTTACAGGATGAATCCTATCTTTATACTTTGAGTTATGAGGAAATAAAGACCCTTGTGGTTCAATATCCTTATGCCGCTAATTTACGGATTTTACTGTTGAAAAAATCGCATATTGAACAAAATAAAGACTATGACCGCAATTTGCAAATGGCGGCAACCTACGTCACTAATAGGCGTTTTTTATACAAATTGGTGAAAAAACTGAAATCTTTACAAGCCGTTCCTGAAAATGTCATATTAGCAGAAGACTATTTGGAGCTAACAGAACTGAGCAATATCGAAAAATTATTGAGTATGCGACAGGTTTCAGAAGCCTACGCTTCTAACGAAAAACCCCTTACTTTAAGCGCAGATTTCAGCTTAAATTTTGAAGCGCCTACCCGCACACAAGAAGACGATGAAGCATTGTTTGACTTGTCAACAACACCAAACGATAAGCCTAATTTTGACATTATGAGCGATGAAGAAGTGGATCTTTTAGTAGATGATATCGTATCAAAATTTAAAAATCCAACCCCAATTAGTGAAAAAAATGACCCTCAATCAAGCATAATTGAAAACGAAAATATTATTTCAGAAGATTTACAAGCTGTTTTTCCTAAAAATCTTCTGAATACTGTCCGACCCGAAGGGGTTCCTATGGAAAGGGACTCCAATGGAGAGGGGGGTAACGATTTGAATGATTCGCACGATACAGACTTTAATACGCATTTTTTTGACGATACCGATGACCCAGAATGGGCTTTAAGTACACAAAATGATTTCGTTATTGAAGAAGAAATTTCAAAATTACAAATCTTTAGTCAGCCTTTAAAAGATGAAAGTGAAATAACTGAAATGGTTTCACAAGTTGAAGATACAACAGATTTTCAACCCATTGAAAAGGCTGAAATTATTTCACAAATTGATAAAGTAGAAGATTTTCAACTCCTTGAAAAGGCTGAAATTGTTTCACAAGTTGATGATATAGAAGATTTTCAACTCCTTGAAAAGGCTGAAATTGTTTCACAAGTTGATAAAGTAGAAGATTTTCAACCCATTGAAAAGGCTGAAATTATTTCACAAGTTGACAATATAGAAGATTTTCAACCCATTGAATCGCCATTTATGGATTATATTGTCAATGAAAATGTTTCTTCTGAAATACAGGATTTGTATTATACTTCTTTTTCACCCGCTATAAACGAAGAAGCGAAAACTATTGAAGGTCATGACAATAAAAGAGAACCTCTTTTGAGTTTTATTGAAGATGCTGTTGATACATCAACTGCCAAAATTTCACACGAACCACCGATTTATGGGTTCATTGAAAATATCGAGGACATCAAAGAGCCTGTATCACGTGCAACACCTTTATATAATGTCGTGGAAGATTTTCCATACATCTCTACACCTGTTCAGCCCATTTCAACAGAAACGCCTTTATTATATAGTG
>JAYUQN010000049.1:0-6014 GCA_043756725.1 Saprospiraceae bacterium | reverse complement strand
TGCTCTGTGTTTTCTCCTAAATAGGGCAAAATGTAACAAATAGAGATTCCTTCTGAATGACAAAAACGCGACGCCGCTAAAATTGTCAAAGAGCCTTTTTTCATCTAACTCTGTGAAACCTCCGTGTAACTCTGTGAGCAACTACTTTATGTAGGGTTTTAAAATGTATAGGATAGGGTGTATAGATTTAAAATCAAAGGCTTCAAAATCTATATACTAAAAACCATACACTTACACGCTCTAAAATTACCTTCATGTTAAAAGATAAAATCAAGCAGCTCGCAAAATCTTATTTCCCCGATGTAGTGTCTATGCGCCGCCATTTGCATGCCCATCCAGAGTTGAGTTATCAAGAAGTCAATACAGGGAAATTTGTCGCTCAAAAACTTAAAGAATACAATATTCCTTTTTTACATGGCATCGCTGAAAATGGTGTTGTCGGCTTGATTGAAGGACGCAATCCGCATAAAAAAATTATTGCCCTCCGTGCTGATTTAGATGCGCTGCCTATTAATGAAGCGAATGATGTGCCTTACAAATCGAAAGTGCAAGGCGTCATGCACGCCTGTGGTCACGACGCCCACACGTCGAGCCTTTTAGGTGCCGCTAAAATTTTGAATAATATTAAAGGCGATTTTGAAGGAACAGTGAAATTGATATTTCAACCTGCCGAAGAAAAAACGCCTGGTGGTGCCAGTATTATGATAAAAGAAGGTGTATTGGACAATCCCAGACCCCTCAGTATTTTAGGGCAACACGTGCACCCGCCGCTTGAAGCGGGAAAAGTAGGCTTAAAAGGGGGCATTTATATGGCTTCGAGTGATGAATTATATTTGACCATAAGAGGTAAAGGGGGGCATGGGGCTATGCCGCAAGAGTGTGTTGACCCTATCGTGATAGCGGCTCACATCATCATCGCTTTGCAGCAAATCGTTAGCCGCAACGCCGACCCTGCCCTACCCACCGTTTTGACATTGGGTAAAATCTATTCTGTCGGCGGGGCAACCAATGTGATACCCGATGAAGTAAAAATAGAAGGTACTTTTCGGACGCTTAATGAAAAATGGCGCAACGAAGCCAAACGGCGTATGCGCAAGATAGCCGAGGGCGTTGCTGAAAGTATGGGTGGCGAGTGCATTTTTACCATAGAACATGGCTACCCTGTTCTTTTCAACGATGAAGCCTTAACATCTAAAGTGAAAAATTTTATGATTGAATATGCAGGCTCAGAAAATGTTGTGGATTTGCCTATGCGTATGACTTCCGAAGATTTTGCTTACTATTCCCAAGAAATGCCCGCTTGTTTTTATCGTTTGGGCACAGGCAATAAAGCGAAAGGTATTACCAGTGGCTTGCATACAGATACGTTTAATATTGAAGAATCGAGTTTGGAATTGTCTATTGGGTTATTGGCATGGTTGGCGGTGAAAGAGTTGGATAATTAATTCCCTTTCAAAATTTTCCCAGTTAGAACAGACTTCCCATCCCCAATTTTATAAAAATAAAACCCATTCACAACATGCGCTAAAGGAATGGGTAAACTATTTTTCAATATGAAATTTTCTTTTGTTGAAAAAACACGTTGTCCATTAGCATTAAAAATCTCTACAAAAGTTTCACCAAGCACCCCCTCAGTATAAAGCGTTATTTCAGCATTAAAAGGATTGGGGTACACTTTTACAAAGGTTTGATTATCAATGCTTTTTATACTTGTTGGCTTGTAAAGTAAGGCTTTTTTTACAGCCGCTAAAGCATCTACACGTCCGAAACCATACGTGTGATTGGGTACTTTTGTGCCTGCCACGGTACCACAATTTTGAGTAGTTGTCATGGGTTTTGCTGTTAATTCAATTATACGCTCGATAGTATCTACCTTGCCTGCTAATTTTGGATTAGCTGAAATCATCAATGCCACAACGCCTGCTACGTGCGGACCCGCCATGCTCGTTCCACTCCAACCATTGTCTTGAAAACTACCCCCCGGCACAGTTGACAATATCTTAACCCCCGGAGCCGAAACATTGGGTTTCATTCTTCCACTACTATCAATCGTGACAGGGCCACGGCTGCTGAAACCCGCTATCGTATCATCAGAACGGGTCGCTCCCACTGAAAAAGCTTTGGAATAAAAGGAAGGCGGTTCATTGACGCTTGAACATTCTGAGCCAGAATTGCCAGCAGAGACAACGACGACAATACCAGCAGCCCGACAAGCGTTCAAGGCTTTTTCTAAAACTGAAAAATTTGTACTATTGCAGCCTTCGCCTATCGTACATGCCCACGAATTATTCATCACATGCGGTGCTTTTAAAGGATTTGGGTTTTTATTAGCGGTGTCGGTAGGTGCTAAAAACCATTGAAAACATTCAACATAAGTTTGTAGCGTACCATTTCCTCTATCCATATTGCGAGCCGCTATCCACTTAGCATTGGGTGCAACGCCGACTATAAGCGTATCGTTTGAACCTACCATTGTGCCCATAGTGTGTGTGCCGTGCGCATGATCGTCACAAGGCGATTTTCTATCATAACCACAAGGATTGCCTAATTTGCTGGTATCCGTGTGAATGGCATCGTGCCAATTATAGCTGTGGTCAGCTTTATTTGTCGTCGAATTCCAGCCCCGATATTTAGGTTTTAAAGCAGGATGTTCCCAATCATAGCCTGTGTCTTGACCACCTACTACAACGTTTTGCCCTCGATAACCCAAAGCCCATACGCTATCCGCTTTGATTTTTTCTACACCCCACGCTACTTTTTGTACGCCTCTTGTTGAAAGACTGATAGAGCTATCATCCGTTGGAAGACGTTGCGAGGAAGTCGGATTATTTATAATACCAACCACCTCTTCCCGTGCGGCTATTTTTTCAATCAAATTCAAATCGCCTTTTGTGAAAAGGGCGTTTATTATCCAAAAAGATTGAAAATCAGCGTTTTGTGTTTTCAAAAAAGACTGTAAATTGGCTTGTGACTGTTCTGCATGCCGTTTCAAAGTATTGAAAACGAAGGTGCCTTTTTCTTCTTTAGTTTCTAAAAACTGTGCAGGTGAAATATCTGCTTGATTTTTTAAAAGTATAAAAAAATCGGCTTTACCTTCTTTCATACTCGCCCATACTGAGGGGTGCACTTTTTGAAGATTTTGAGACGAAACGCTGAATGATAAAAGACAAAGAGCAATAAGACAATAAGTGTGTAGAGATTTCATATTTGAAAAGGTTATGTTTTTTTAAATTTATATTACATTCAATATCACAGAGTTAAACAGAGAAAACACAGAGTTTCACAGAGCTTTTTTTGCCATTCTGTAAGAAACTCTGTGGAACTCTGTGTCTTCTCTGTTTAACTCTGTGATATTGAATGTAATATAAATTTTAAATAAATGATAGTAAATGTATGATATTCTTAATTTTGCTTCAAATTAAAGGGACTTCAAAGGTTTTCATTCTTAGAACGTTTTGGATATAAATTTTTTCGCTATTTTCTAACGTTTCATGTCAAGTAACTATTGTAACAAACAGCAGGTGATAAATTGTTTAAAAAAACTTTATTTCACCAAATTAAAAAATGAAATGAACAACGACATCATTTTACATCTTTCATCTGACCCTAAAATGGCAGATATCATTCCACATATAGATTTACCTCTTGTGGAGGTGCACAGTGATATTTACCTCGATTTAATTAGCTCTATTGTTTCACAACAACTATCGGTAAAAGCCGCGGATACTATTTTCAACCGCTTTTTAGATTTATTTGAAAATCGTTATCCCACGCCCCAACAAATTTTGGATAAAGACCCCGAAATACTGAGGGGGTGCGGTTTATCGTATCAAAAGGCAACATATATCAAAAACATCGCTGCCTATTGGATTGAAAATAAAGACGCTATGAAAGATTGGCTATCCATGAGCGATGATGATATTATCGCAGAACTGACGCCTATAAAAGGTGTCGGCAAATGGACGGTGCAAATGATTCTCATGTTTCGCCTCAACCGTTTAGATGTTTTTCCCATTGACGATTTAGGCATACGGCAAGGTATGATAAAAATATATGGCGTGGAAGAGACAGGTAAAGATTTGATAAAAAAATTACACGAATTGGCAGAACCGTGGCGACCTTATCGCAGCATCGCTTGTCGCTATGTTTGGAAATGGAAGGATACTAAATAATACTAAATTGTTGTATTATTAAATTCTTGTATGATTTTTGAATAGTTTATAACAATTCAATTCTACTTTGGCATCTTAAAACTCAAGAGGGTTTTTGATTTCATTTTTATGAAAAATTTTCAATTTTTCATAAAAATGAAATCAAAAACCACCCCTTTCTCGTGCCAAGCCTAAAAAACAAATCTTAGTTCTCTTTCCATTGGAATCCCTATGGGAAAAGTGTCAAAGTAGAATTAATGAAGCAACAATTTAGTATAGACTTTTATGCAAAGATTAATCGGTCAATATTCAGGTTCTGAACACGGAACACTCATCATCGCTTTAGCCGCTATGCACGGCAATGAACCTGCGGGGGTACGTGCCTTGCGAACGCTTTTCGATATGCTTGATAGCGAACCGCTTAAAAACCCGCATTTTCAATTTCGCGGGCGTTTAGTCGGTTTTATTGGCAATATGCAAGCCTTAGAACGTAAAATTCGGTTTGTGAAAAAAGATTTGAATCGAGAATTGTTTAAAGAAAATATTGATAGATTGAAATCTTTTCGTCCAAACGAAAATGACCCCCATTTTACCGCTTCAAACGAATTACTTTTTGAAGATTTAGAGTTGAAAGAATTGATACAACATATTGAAAATGAAATAATTACATATAAACCTAATAAATTAATCCTCCTTGATTTGCACACTACTTCGGCTTCAGGTGGCATTTTCACTATTGTCAGTGAAAGTATGGACAGTGTCAAAATCGCTTCAGAATTGTATGCGCCTGTTGTGAAAGGTTTCATAAAAGGTTTAGGTGGTTCAACTTTACATTATTTCACAGAAGCTCATACTGGCGTGCCTACGACGGCTTTGGCTTTTGAAGCAGGACAACACGACGACCCTTTTTCTATTCGTAGAACGATTGCATGGATGGTTAATTGTTTAAGAAGTGTCGGTTGTGTGGATAGCAGAGACATTGAAAACAGACATGAAGAAATACTGAGGGGGTACTCTAAGAGCCTACCCAAAGTGGTGCAACTCATTGGCGTTCATAAGATTATGCAAGGCGATGGGTTTAAAATGGTAGCAGGTTTTCAAAATTTTCAAGCTGTTAAAAAAGGGGATATTTTGGCTTATGATAAAAATGGGGCTATTGCTGCCCCTGAAAATTGCTTGATTTTGATGCCGCTTTATCAACCGCAGGGGAGTGATGGTTTCTTTTTAGTACGAGAGGTTTCAAGCTGTTAAAACATCTACGACTGATTTTAAAGCGACGAACATAGGTTCACGCCCTTCTTTTGTTACCACGCTATCATCATCTTCGATAAGCGAATCTTCTATGAAAGCCAATAAATCTTCTTGTTCTGAATCGTTGAAAAAGACATCCATGCGATCCCGAAAACGGTGAGTGGTGACGTTCTCAAGCAGTTCCCAATTGCGTTCTTCGGCACTTTCAAGGGCTTTTTTGTTAAGTGTCGGTACATGCCCTTTTACTTTATCCACAGATTGCCACATCACTATAATTAAATAGAGCATCCACTCCCGTTCGCCCTGCGTGAGTAATTCAAAATCTTCTGAAAAAACATAGCCTATCAAAGCAGGTTGTTTCTTCCCGAAATGTTCGATGACGTTTTCAAAATTGGCATTTTCTAATTCCTCAACGACAGCGTCTATGATGGTTTCTGATACAAACATGGCTGATTAGTTTTATGAGCCTTAGCTTCGTCTTTAGGCGAACCCGTTTTAACGGCTTTAGCCGTTGACACAATTAAAAATATTAGTTCGCAGATTTAGGATAAGTTTTTTGAGCAATTTTGAATAGGATTTTTATTTTTTTTCAAAAAAATAAAAATCCTATTC
>JAYUQN010000048.1:0-6016 GCA_043756725.1 Saprospiraceae bacterium | reverse complement strand
CTATATATTTCTTTTTTATCTGTTCATTCGTTTGATTGGAAATGAAAAATTCGTTCAGAATAGTTTCTGTCATTATTTCAATATCGTTTTCAAACCGAGTATCCCTGTCTATAAAAAACTTAGGTCTATCAGAATCTTTTTGAAAATCTATTAACCCACCCTGCCCCAAAGCGGTTCGGGTTAAACGAGAAAGTTGGCGAAAGCTGGTTCTTCCATAAAAAGCATTAGCGGACAAATTAGGCTTGACAAAATCGATATTCGAAATCAAATATTCCTTTTTTTTATCCACTTGAATTTTGACTGAAACAGGCAAATTACTGTCTTTTTTAAAATACGTCCAAGAGGTATTATTCAAGGGAATATCTTGTTTAATGGCAGCATCTATAAACCCAAAAGCATCAAACAAAGAGGATTTGCCCGAGCCATTAGACCCAATCAATAAAACAAGTTTAGCCGTTTCTGGAATATTCTCAATTTGTAGGTCATTAAACCTTTTGAAATTGATCAACTGTATTTTTGATATTTTCATTTTTAATTACCGTTTTATAAAAGCAAAGATATAGAAGATACTTGCATCGTACTTAAAAAATTCCTTCTTTTCAAAAAAACAAAATATCCAATTCACATAGGGCTTATTTAAACACAGCCATTTATAACTTATATATTCACGTAATCTTATTGAGGGCTTGTCCAAACATAATGCGATGCCCATCAAGGGTGCGAATGCCAAATTCTCGCTGTCCCCACGGTTTATCGTCTGGTTTAGATAAAATTTCAATGTCTTTTAAACGATATTCATCATACAGGGCATCAATATTTTCAACATCAACATAAGCAAAATAGGAGTGATTGAGCGTTTCAAAAGCAGACCTATCATCGGGACATTCACCCAACATGACGATAAATTTTTCTCTATACAGTTGTTGCCAACCGCCAATATGCCACTGGGTTGTGAAACCCAATTGGTTTTCATAAAATTGGGCAGATTTCTCTAAGTCTTTTACAGCCAGTACGTATCTTGTGCCGACTATAGTTGATTGTTTTTCCATAATTTTCAATTTAAGTTAAGTTCAAAAATAGTTAAAATACTGTCACGCCCAGTCGTGATGAAGCTAAAAGCATCAAGGGGGGTAAAAAATAAGCAATAATATCTTTACTATCCTCTAATTTATTGTAGAATTGATGCTTATTTGATTTTAATAAAAAACTTAACCCTAATCCATGATATGAATTTTGAAATTGATAAGCAAACAATTAGCGATTTGAACCTTTTCAGTAAGGAGAGTAAATCTATTTTTACCCTATTCAATCACGTAAAAACCTTTGGTGGTCGGCTTAGGCTATTAGATATGATGGAGTTGCCTTCAACAGAGAAGCATTTTCTCGAAAGAAGAATAGAATCAATCCAATTTTTCAATAAGCATACTGTTGAATTGTCTTTAACGAATCAACAAATAGATTTCATACAACACTATCTGAAATCAAGTCGCATTTTACTGAAAACCAATGTCTTAGATGTATCCTATCAAAAAATTAAAAATCAGATAAAAAACGACCCCGAGTATTATATTATCCAAACAGGTATAAAGCATATTATTTATACAATAAAAACCCTTTCAAGATTTGTTGAAGATTGCAATAATCAAAATTTCCCGCCCTATTTAAAAGAATTGGTTGAGCAAATCCTCTATTTTAATGATATTAAAGAGATTCAGAAGATTTTAGCGACCATAGATTTATCAAAAAGAGAAACCGAGATTGTGCTCACTGCTGCGCAAATACATGAGTATGACAACCTGTTTCGCAAAAAACTGAAAGACCAAATCTATGTTCTTCTTGATATTATTTTTGAAATAGATGTCTTAATTTCTGTTGCAAAAGCTTCCAAAAAATACAACTTAGCGTTCCCAGTTTTTAGAGAAAAAGAAGAAATAAGTTTAAAAATAGACGGTTTATTTCACCCTCTCCTTGAACAGCCTGTGAAAAATGATGTCGCTATTTGTGAAAAAAAGTTGTGTTTTTTAACGGGACCCAATATGGCGGGAAAGTCCACTTTATTAAAATCAATGGGTATTGCCCTTTATTTAGCCCATATTGGCTTTCCCGTTCCTGCCACTTATTTTGAAAGCACTTTATTCAATGGCATTGTGACAACTATAAATTTATCCGATAATATCAATGTTGGATTTAGTCATTTTTACAGTGAAGTGAGGCGCGTAAAAGATGTTGCTCTAAAAATTAGGGATAAAAAAAAATTATTTATAATCTTTGACGAATTATTCAGAGGCACAAATGTCAAAGATGCTTTTGATGGCTCGCTAATATTAATCAATGCTTTTTCTGAAATAGATAGTAGTCTGTTTTTTATATCTACGCATATCGTTGAATTGGCACATGAGTTAAAACATTCGGACAATATCCTTTTCAAACAACTTGAATCATCCATCGAGGGTTTAGAACCTAAATTCACGTATAAACTCATTGATGGCATTTCGGAAGATAGATTAGGTCTGATTATCATTAAAAAAGAAGGAATTATAGAGATTTTAAAAAGCGTTTAATTTTTAGAAAATCAAAATAGTGAGATTATGAAAATGGAACAAACCATGCGTTGGTACGGACCCAACGACCCTGTTAGCTTATCCGATATTCGCCAAGCAGGTTGCACAGGCGTTGTCTCAGCTTTGCACCACGTGCCAGTCGGCGAAGTCTGGACGGTGAAAGAAATCAACAAACGCATTGCCGAAGTGGAAGCCGCAGGCTTGACATGGACGGTGATTGAAAGCCTGCCCGTTTCTGAAAACATTAAAAAACAAAACAAAGGCTTTGAAAAAGACATTGAAAACTATAAAAAGAGCCTTAGAAATGTTGCAAAATGTGGACTGAAAGTGGTCACCTACAATTTCATGCCCATCCTTGATTGGATGCGGACAGATATTTATTACACCATGCCCGATGGCAGCAAAGCATTGTATTTTGAAAAACATGCTTTCATTGCTTTCGACGTTTTTTTATTGAAAAGACCCAACGCCGCCGCCGAATATACTGAGGGGGAGTTAAAAAAGGCAAAAAGTCGTTTATCAAAAATGACGGAAGCGGAAAAGGAAACGCTTTTTAATAATACGCTTTTAGGCTTGCCTGGCAGCGAAGAACGTTTCACCGTAGAACAAATTTTAAAAGCCTTAAAAAATTATGAGCACATTGACGCTGCTAAGTTAAAGTCTCATTTGTTTCATTTTTTACGTGAAATAGTGCCCGTAGCAGAAGAAGTGGGTTTAAAAATGGCAATTCATCCCGACGACCCACCCTACCCTATTTTAGGTTTACCACGCATCGTGAGCACTGAAAAAGACGCTGTTGAGTTGCTCAATGCGGCTCCAAGTCCTGCCAACGGTTTGTGTTTTTGCACAGGTTCGTATGGGGTGAGACCCGATAATGATTTGGCAGGCATGGTGAAACGCTTAGGCGACCATATCCATTTTCTTCACCTCAGAAATACCAAACGGGATGCCGATGGCAATTTTTATGAAGCCGACCATTTGGAAGGCGATGCGGATATGTATGCGGTTGTGAAAGAAATCGTTTTGACGATGAAACGTAGAAATGTCTCTATCCCTATGCGCCCTGACCATGGGCATCAAATGTTGGATGATTTGAAAAAGACGACTTATCCGGGGTATTCGGCTATTGGGCGGTTGCGCGGATTAGCGGAATTGAGGGGGTTGGAGTTGGGGATTTCACGGTCATTAAGCACCTAAAAATTTTAGCTAAACGGAAAAATCTCTAATTTTTTATTTTTTAAACTTAAAATGCTGTATATTTGTTTATAGAATAAAAAATTAGAGATTTTTTCACATTTTACTATTTAAAAAAATGCTTGTAAGATTTGCCGTTCAAAACTATTTGTCATTTAATGAGCGTACAGAATTTAATATGCTCACAGGAAGTCCTCGTAGGTTGCCGCACCATGTGTATCATTATGGGGATTTGGAGTTGTTGAAAATGGCGGCTGTTTATGGCGCTAATGGGGCGGGGAAATCGAATTTCAATCAAGCTATAAAAGATTTAACGCACTTAATTGATATTGGAACTATATCTTTCTTTGTTAATAGAAATAAATTTAGACTTAATTCTCAAAAAAGAGATTTACCTATATGCTTTGAAATAGAATTTTTAATTGATAACACTATGTTTTTTTATAATATTAGTGTCAATAATTCAATTATACTGGAGGAACAATTATTAGTTATTCAAAGTAATGATACTGAAAAATTGATTTTTAAAAGAACTTATGAAAATGGTAAAATAAAGATACTCTTAGACAAAGAACATCTTAAAAGTGAACAAGATAAATTGAGGGTAAAACTATATGAAGAAGAGCTTCTAAATAATAGCGAAGTTTTATTATCAAAATTAAGTGAATCAAGAGAAGGGTTTGAAATTGTAAAAAAAGCACATAATTGGTTTTCAAATGTAATTTTTATTCATCCTAACCTTTCTATTAGTAATTTAATACTATCAAGTTCTTTCGTTTACGATTTTGTGAAAAAGTATATTAATAAATTTGATACAGGTATAAATGATTTTGAAGTTTTTACTTATCCTCTTGAACAGTTTTTTGGTGCAAATAATCAAGAATTAAAAGAACAAGTAAAGGAAAAACTTAATTTAAAAAACTATGTAGATTTAAATGAAGTTTTTGGTTGGAAAAACCCTAAAATCAAAGCAATTGCTATTGTTGAAAAAGGAGAATATGTCGTAAAAAAACTATTAACCTATCATTTGGATAACAAAAAAGAAAAAATTTCCTTTGAACCTACAGAAGAATCAGATGGGACTGTCCGTTTATGGGATTTACTAACTGCTTTATATCTTTTACAAAATGCGCAATGTTTAGTTTTAATTGATGAAATTGATAGCAGTGTTCATCCTTCGCTATTAAAAGAACTTATCACCAAATTTTCAGAAAATAAAGAAACCAAAGGACAATTAATCTTCACAACCCACGAATCTAACCTACTCGACCAAGAGATTTTTAGGCAAGATGAAATCTGGTTTGCAGAGAAAAATAAGGAGGGGGCAACAGAGTTATTTCCTTTGAGTGATTTCGATATTCGATACGATTTGGATATTCGCAAAGGCTACCTCAATGGTCGTTTTGGAGCAATACCCTTTTTAAGCAATTTCAAAGACCTAAACTGGAAAGCCCATGCCGAATAGAAACTATAAAAAAGGTTCACCACATCGTGATAGTCGGCTTTTCATTATCGTTGCCGAAGGAGAGCGCGAAGACGAATATTTCAACTTTTTTCATAATCAAAATCAACGTATTAAGATTTCTCTTGCTCCAAGAGAGAAAAATGCGTCTGCGCCCAATCATTTTCTTAACAGACTTGAAAAATTTAAGCAAGAAGAGCGGTGGAATCCCAAAGACGACGATGTTGTTTGGTTTGTTTTAGATGTAGATTTATGGAAAAGAGAACCTATTGACGAACTCATTAATTTTTGCAAAAACGATAAATCTCTAAATATTGCTATTAGCAACCCTTGTTTTGAAGTATGGCTATTGTATCATTTATTGGATAATCTGGAAGGCATAGGCGATAATCTTAAAAATGAACTTCACTTGAAGACTCTGGAAACTTTTGAAGGTAGTTATCATCCTATTCCATTAACCTTTTGTCCTCGAATTCATCACGCTACTGCTAATGCTAAAACTAAAGATGAAAATCCATCTCATGCTTTCCCAAATCCCAAACAAACGAAAGTCTATTTATTGGCTGAGCAATTGATTGAAAAATTGGGTAAAAATTAGCTCGAATACTGAGGGGGTCATTCTGTCAACTCTATGCTTTCAGATAAAGCATCTTTTTGCCCACTTTTCAAAGTTTTCAAATAATTTTTATCTGAAACCACTTTTATACCTGTATCGAGTTCATACGTATTCAATAATTTTCCGGCTGTTTGACCGCCTTTAACAGCTTTATCCTTGTTTTCATCGAAACCTTGTGCATTA
>JAYUQN010000047.1:0-2314 GCA_043756725.1 Saprospiraceae bacterium | reverse complement strand
GAAAAACGGGTTGCCCGTGTGAAAGCCTATCTAACCCAATTGGGTATTCCTGCTGATGCTTTTAATGTGGTCGCTGTTGGCGAAGCCGAACCTATTGCAGATAATAGCAGCGACGATGGCAAGCAAAAAAATCGGCGTGTCGATATTATCGTCCATATTCCTTTCCCTGCTTCGTCTATAACTATTGCACCTAAAAAAGAAATAAAATCCATTTTTGATAAAGATAAAAAATATCCTATTCAAAAATTGTACGATTTTATGGCAGATTCCGCTAAAACATGGACGATTAACAACAGTGAAGCCACTTATATTGCAGCACCTAAAGGTACAATGATTGCTTTCCCTGCTAACACTTTCAATGTGCTACAGGGCGAGGAAGTGACCATTAAAATCCATGAAGCCTATAATTGGCAAGATATTATTGCAGCCAATATCGGTACGCAAACAAGTGATAAACCGCTCGTGACTTCGGGTATGATTCAAATAGAAGCTACTTATAAAGGCAAACCTATTACAGCCGATAAAGATTATATACTGATGATGCCAACTCAAAACAATAAAGAAACAGGCACACAGCTTTTTACAGGCACTCGCAACGCCACTGGCAGTAATGCCATGATTTGGAATTTACCTAAAACGAATGAATACGCTTTTTACTTGCAAATACACAATCTTAAAGAACAGCGTGAAAAATTGGAAAAGGCGATTAAAGACATGTCGGATACCTGTGGTTGTAGCCGCATGGCTAAATGGGAAATTGATTCCGCTTATCGGGTGTCATTTAAGAAAAAAAATAAACGCTTGCCGCAGCCCCCTCAGTATATTGACTCCGATAGAAGCCCCAAACACTATCATTTCAACCGTGTGAATGATAGTTTATCAAACCTTTGCCTTCGTCTGGCTTCGCAGGCGCGCTCGGAAGGCACATACACTGCCTTATGGTTTTGGCGGTTGAAATGGCAAGACAAACACTCTTTTCAGGATTCCATCTTGTATCAAACATACAATATCCGAAAATATGATGATTTATTGGCTTTTTTAAAAAAGGAAATCCAGTTATTTGAAAAAGCAGAAGCTGCCTATTTAGAGGCTAAAAGGCAAAAAGAACAAAATAAAACACAAGAAAAAATCAATGAAGCCCATGTTTCTGCCGCTGCGTATGAAATTTTTGAAACGCGCCAATTGGGTTGGATAAATTGTGACCGCTTCTCTACCTATAAAAACGAACAGCTGGTTGCCATAGCCGTTGAAATGCCGATAGTTCCTTCTGCCGATGTAAAGTTGATTTTCCCCAAACTGCGTATGGCGATGAATTATAATAATACTCTTAAAGGACGTTTAGCGGCTTTTGAACGCATTCCCGTCAATGAGGATGCCGTGATTGTGGCAATGAAAATTGAAGATGGTGAAACATATTTGTCTATGACTCAAATAAAAACGGCGAAACAAACTTTTCAACTGAATTTTGAAAAATTAGACCCTTTAACCCTCAAAAATAAATTGAAGCAGTTGAATTGGTATTAACTTAGTCCTACTCAGTATTTAATAAAAAAAAAGCGTTCCGATATGGTCAGAACGCTTTTTTTTTATGTGAAACACATTGATTTATAAATAAATTGAAGTAAAATTAATGTTTTATAAAAGATAAATTTCTAAAAAAGACGATTTAGTTTCGCACTTTTAAAACCAATGCTTTGACTTAATTGACAATTTATGGAAAAACAACTACCTTTGTCTACATCAATAAACCTTGAACAACTTCGAGAAAATTTAGATTTCATTGTTGCGTCAATGTCCGCTTATATGTGCGATTGCCTTGTGGTCTGTCTCTTGGAAGAAAATCACACCGCTGGTTTGATTTTGAAAGTTGAAACAGAAGATAAAGAATACAATTTTCGCATCGAATGGACAACAAAAATAACGCCGCATCTTATCGGTGCAACGCGAGATGAAGAACGGACAACAGAATGGGCGGCTATGGGATTGGCACTTCTTTTAGTTCGTGAATTAACAGAATATCCGTATATTTGCACAAGCCACAAAAAAACAGGTATAGACTTTTTTTTATCAAAAAGTGCGACTGAAATGAACCGAGATGCCCGTTTAGAAATTTCAGGTATCAGAAAAGAGAGCCTTACTAATACGCTTAAACGAAGGCTTATTATTAAAAAGGCACAAACGCAATCCTCTGATGCTTTAAATAAGCCTGTTTTTGTTTCTATAACAGAATTTAGTGAACCAAAATCATTATTTGTAAAAAAATGACTGAATTAGAAAAAGCTAAAATAATACATGACAAAGCCATGACGCTGGC
>JAYUQN010000046.1:0-6020 GCA_043756725.1 Saprospiraceae bacterium | reverse complement strand
GATAACAATGGCGCATTAAGGTCAATTCTCAATCAATATAAAAATGAAAACCTAAGCCCTCAAGATATTTCCAATCTTGAAATGGGCTATATCTATGAAGAGTTACTACGCAAGTTTTCAGAACAATCTGGCGAAGAAGCAGGACATCATTTTACGCCGCGTGAAGTTATCCGTCTTATGGTTGAATTGCTTGATATTGGTTTAAATCTGAATGATACGGGTAAAGTTATGTCCATTTTTGACCCTGCTTGTGGCACAGGGGGTATGTTATCGGTTGCTAAAGAGTATTTATTTGAAAAATACAATGTTGATGAAATAATGCAAGTCCAACTTTATGGGCAAGAGTTGAATAATTTTAACTATGCTATTTGTAAAGCAGATATGCTTTTAAAAGGCGAGAAGAAAATTGATGAAAGAATCACCTATGGTAATTCGTTAATTCCCGATTATCCCGATGCCAAGCAAAGAGGAGACCAGCATACGGCTAATACTTTTGATTATATGTTGAGTAACCCACCTTTCGGCGTCAATTGGTCTGAATATCAAGGTGGGGTGAAAAAACTTTACGCTTCTCGTTACAAAAATGCTTTGCCCTCTATCAAAGACGGTGCTTTACTTTTTTTACTCACCATGATAGAAAAAATGAAGAAGCCCGAAGAGGGAGGTTCTAAAATCGCAATTATTTTCAACGGCTCCCCCCTCAGTAATGGCGATGCTTTGAGTGGTGAAAGTGAAATTCGGAAATATATTCTTGAAAATCATTTGCTCGAAGCTATTGTAATGCTGCCCGACCAATTGTTTTACAATACAGGCATTTTTACCTATATCTGGATTTTGAATAATAACAGACCGATTGAACAAAAAGAGCAAGTTTTTATCATCAACGCCCGCGAGCAATTTAGTAAAGAGCCTAAAGCCTTTGCTTCTAAACGCAATCGAATTGAACCACATCACCGCACTTGGATTGTAGAACAATATAAACGCTATCAATCCAATGAGGTCTGTCAAAGTTTTCACTATACAGATTTTGCTTTCCGAAAAGTCGCTGTTGTTTTTCATCAAACAGATGAAAACGATACGCCTATGACTCTTACTGAGCCTTTTTCAGTAAAAGTTACCAATAAAAATGTAGAAGATAAAGTTGTTTTTTATGGTGGACAAGTCACTTTTCATCTGGCTATTGTGCCTAATGGTAAGGATACTGAAATATTTAATGTTGATGTGTCTTATACTGAGGGGGGTAAATCCTTTGATAAAATTGTGAAAACTGCCGTTGATAATTACGCCAAAATCCATAAAAAAGCGATTGAAAACTATGAATTACAAGACGTGGCTTATACCCACAAGCACTATATCAGCGATTGGGAATATGTGCCGTTCAAAGAAGATTTTAAAGCCTTTATTCACCGTGAAATTGGTAAGCCCATTATCAGCATAGACGAGAATCCGCCTATTGGCTATGAGGTTTTGCCCAATAAATATTTTTTCAAATACCAAGAACCTCCTAAAGCAGAGGCTGTTTTATCTAAATTTTGGGAATTGGAACGGGAGGCGCAACAGATTATTCAGCAATTGCAACAGATTTGATAACTTTTAAAAAAATCTCGAACAGACCACAAAAATTGTCAAAGAACGAAAAAAATAACAAGCTTATTGTATTTTTATTGTGTGACAAAATAGGGGAACTATCAACAAATGTTTTACCTTGCAACCAGATATTGTTTTAATGTAATTACTTAGCCGTATGATGGACTTCAGTCCGTCAATGTCTAAGTAATGGCGATAATTTTATTTAAAAAATAGAACACCCTGTATTTCTATGAAATTTAAACATTTATGGCACATCCCGAGGAAATCGGGACGGACTGAAGTCCATCATACGGCTAAGAAATTGCGTTTTAATAATACATAAAAAAATCACAACATGGTCAGCAAATATTTTGAAAAAGCTATTTCAGAGCTTAAGCCTGAAACAGAAATTTTTGTCAAACAGTATTTAGACATTACAGCACGCATACTTCGTTTAATGAAAGAACGGGGTATGATATAGAAAGACTTTGTTGATATTTGTTTTTTAATTTAAAATGATTTATTTTACAACATAAAACGAACATCTTATATAAAAGAACGCTTAACATTTTACCCTATGACACCTCTCTGCCAAAATATCATCAACCTAAGAAAACGTCTTGCACTTAGCCAACAAGATGTGGCTCTTTATCTCAACATCAGTCATACCATAATGAGCCATTATGAAACCGACAAATACCCGCCTACGCCTGAGCACTTATCAAAATTGGCTGATTTATTTGATGTGGAAATTGCAGACCTATTTGAAGTAGATGCAGAAAATAAGGCACGTAACCTTGATTTTGCTTTCAAAACGGATAAAATCAGCTTCGAAAATATAAACACTATTACTCAATTTAAAAAAATTATTCAAAACTATCTGAAACTTCAAACAATCGAAGCTATGTAATGTCAGTAATTTCCACTTTGGCTTTTTTGTCATTCAGTAGGAATCTCTTTTGAGCAATTCAGTAGGAATTTGCCTTATTATGAACAAATGCATACGGAATTGCTCAAAAGAGATTCCTTCTGAATGACAAAAATTCGCTACCGCTAAAATTGTCAAAGAGCCATTAATTTAACCTTTTTATCCCTTTTTATGACGACTTATCCTCTTTTTAAACCTTCTGGTATTGTGTGGCTCGGCGATATTCCTGCACAGTGGAAGGTCGAACGTGTAAAAGATTTATGTGATGATATTTTAAGCGGAGGAACACCTAAAACAAATGTTATTGAATATTGGCAAGATGGAGATATAATATGGCTTTCACCGACTGATTTTCAAGATTTTGAAAATTCAGATTATATTAATAATTCAAGAACAAAAATTACGACATTTGGATATGCTGATTGTTCTACGAGGCTACTCCCTAAAGGAACTGTCATTATGACAAGCCGAGCTTCTATCGGTTTAGCTAAAATTTCATCAGAAATATTATGTACGAATCAAGGTTTTATGAATTTCATTTGCAGTACAAAACTTAATAATAAGTTTTTACTGTATCTCATCAATTCGGTTTTAGGGCAGAAATTTCAAAATATTGCAACAGGAACTACCTTTTTAGAAATAAGTAGAAGAACTGTAAAACAAGAGAAAATTACTTTACCTCCTATTCAAGAGCAAACCGCCATCGTCCATTATTTAGATGAAAAAACGCAACAAATAGCCACCGCCAAAGCAAATATAGAAGCCCAGATAGGGCAATTGGAAACGTATCGGAAGAGCCTTATCCATGAGTGCGTGACGGGGAAAAGACGGGTGATATAAATTATGTGTTGGATTGTGGATTTTTAGCGTACTAAAGTAGGATTAAGTATTTTCTTTTTGTTATTCTAATTCTGATCGTACTTTCTGGACGTAAGCCAGAGTAACGACTGCTAAATGAGCGATTTTATCATCAGACAAATCAGTTTGGCACAAAAGGTTAGTGACAAACCGATGGTCTATTTCATCGGATACTTTTTTTCTACCAGCTTCGATACCTTTTAAATAAAGGTAATCCGTTTCAATATCATAATGTAAAGGCATTATTTTGTCGTTTTATTAGATTCTTTATGTTTTTGTACTATCTCTAATCGAATAGTCTGCACAAAAGCTATAGTAACACTTGCTAAAAGAGCAATCCGCTCATCAGAAAAATCGGTATCAAGTAAAAGATTACGAACAAAAAGGTGGTCTTTCACAGCAGCTTCTTGTTGTCTGCCTTTTTCGATACCTTTTTCGATACCTTTTTCGGTGCCTTTTAAATAGAGGCTGTCTGTTTCAATATCATAATGTATAGGCATTTCTTCAGCAATTTTAATTGTTAAGGCTTCTATTTTACGCAGTCGAGACAACATCATCAACTGGTTAATATATTTTTTTAAAACTCTTTTATTTTGAACAAGTGTTTTTAGATTTCTAAGGATTAAACGCAAAACGGATTCCGTTTGTTCTGGCTCATAATTAGATAAAACAGCGATTAAAACGACTTCTGGTACTTGTGAACTCAACAACTCTTGGGTATTTAAACTCCGCACATTAAGCAAGTCAAAACCAGTATATATTTCTTCAGGTTCAAGTTTTGTCCGCATTGTTGGTGGATTAGCACCCAAATAAATAACGATATGCCTGATTGGTAATTTTCTACGGCGCAATGCCATACCATGATATTCCCCTACACGATACACCATTTCAGTATTATCGCCACTTTCAAACTCTAAGTGCAAGATGAATGGTTCACCTTCGAGGGGTACAATTTCGCAGAAAAAATCCATTTCCAACTCAACTGTTGTTTGCATTTTTTCTTTTAATGGTGTAGCTTTCAAGATTTTTATCCCCAATCGTTCTTCTACTAAGGGTCTAAATATTTTTTCAATTATCTCTTTTAATATTTTGTCAAAAGCATTGCCTTCTTTTTTAAGGGGCGGCAACAACGGCTTTTTGGCAGTATTCGTCTTTTTAGGTGCTTGTTTTTTAGCCATTTCAATTAGTCGGTTTTCTACGCAGTATGATTTAAAAACTTTCATTCCTCAAAAATAAGAATTTTTCAATTAATGCAAAATATTTTTTTTAAATATTTTGTACCTTAGCGCAGCTCAAACGCTAAAAGACATGAAAAATATAGACGAAGAACGCTTGCACCAACATATTTGCGCTTATTTGCAACAGCAGCACGGTTATACCCCTCTCACCGCTACCGATATGAGCGATAAGGGGTATCATTTTGTAGCACACCAGCTTTTTCATTTTCTCGAAGCCACCCAAAAAGAAACCTTGATGACTTTGCGCCGCAATTACTACGGCAGCGATACCGAAAAACAAATACTGAAAACGATACAAGAAAGTGTGCGCCACCAACCGCTTTGGCTCACTATCCGCAATGGTATTACGGTGAAAGGCATTAAATTGTATTTGTACGCACCCCGCCCACGCAGTCGCCACAGCACCACGCAGTCGCAAGATTTCAGCGAAAATCGGTTTGCTTTTAAAAAAGAATTTTATTTCAACACAGATGGAAAAGAGGCAATAGATTTGGTCTTGTATCTGAATGGTTTGCCCATTATTACGGTAGAGTTGAAACATGCAGGCGCAACAGGCGAAGGCGATACCTATTTAAATGCTATAGCGCAATATGAAAACCGTCGGCAAAGTGATAGCCGTATTTTTACCTTACCTTTTGCCCATTTTGCAGCGGATACGGATACCGTGAAAGTGGCAACCGATGCAAGCCGAGCCGATAATTTTCAGTTTTTCAATAAAGACCTTCACAATACACCCGATACTGAGGGGGAGTATCCGATAGAACATCTTTACGCCCAAGCCTTTTCAAGGGACTATATCACCGATTTTATAGAGTATTTTCTGATTTATGTGGCTGCCAAAGGCGATAAACCTGCTTTTACGATTTTTCCACGTTATCATCAATTGCGTTCCACGCGTACTCTAACAGCCGATTTGCAGGAATTTGTTGAAAAAGAGGATAGTTTGGGTAAAAAATACCTCATAAACCATTCGCCCGGTTCGGGTAAAACATTGACTATTAGCTGGATGGCAGAACGTTTGGACAGCCTTTTTAATACCGTCAAAAATGAAAAAATCATAGACATTGTTTTCATCTTGACCGACCGCAAAAGCCTTGATACGAATGTAAAAGATGATTTGGAAAAATTTACGCACCTGCACAACAAGGTAATTTTTACAGACCGTGCAGAAGATGTCCACAAAGCCGTAGAAAAGCGCACCAATATTGTTGTCACTACCATTCAAAAATTCAATTATATTCAAGAAAAACTGAAAGCGGATACCCGTTTTAAGGATTTAAAAACGGCTTTTTTGATAGACGAAGCCCACCGTTCGCAAAATGGTAAAATGGGTAAAAATGTGCGAACAACTTTTTCAGACCTCAAAGAAGATGAAACGGATACGGTAGAGGACAGTATCGCTACGTATTTTAAAAAACTTGATATTA
>JAYUQN010000045.1:0-2315 GCA_043756725.1 Saprospiraceae bacterium | reverse complement strand
AAGAAGGAAACTGGTTTTTAAAAGAAATAAATTTGCTACAAATGACTTTTTTTCTATTTATTCCAAAAGAACCAAATAAATTTAAATTGCGCTTTTATGGAATAGATAAAGACGGGAAACCTGATAATAAAGATATTTATGAAGCCATTATTGTTGAAAATAAAGGCAAAAAAGTGACAAATATTGACCTTAGTAGTAAAAATATGCTTATGCCTAAAAATGGTCTATTCGTAGCGGTTGAGTGGATAAAGATTAAAGAAAACATGTACGGCGAAAAAGTAACGCATAATATTAAAGGTGAAAAAAAAAGAAAAAGTATTGAATTCCATTATGCTCCTACCCTTGCTAAATTAGAAGCTGATAGCACTCATAAAACTTATTTTACTTTTTTTTACAAAGGTTGGAGAGATGGGAATGAACTGTTTAGACAGGCAAAAACGCATCTTAGAGAATATCATAATATGGGTATGTCCTTAAAAATATCGGATTAATTTATGACAATAACAATAATCGGCATAGGCTTAATAGGTGGTTCACTCGCCATAGCCTTACGTGAAAGCGGGTACGCTACGACACTCATAGGCGTAGATGCCAAGCCCGAACATACTAAAAAAGCCTTAGCTTTGGGCTTGGTGGATAAAATTGCATCTTTTACTGAGGGGGTGAAAGAAGCGGATATTGTGATAGTGGCAACGCCTGTCAATACCTTGACGGTGTTGTTGCCCAAAGTCTTGGATTTGGTTGATAATCAAATAGTTATGGAAGTGGGTTCTACAAAGGCGCAAATACTGAGGGGGGTCGAAAACCATCCAAAACGGGCGAATTTTATTGCCACACATCCGATGGCAGGAACAGAATTTTCGGGACCCGAAGCGGCTATTCCAAATCTGTTTGAAGGCAAAGCGTGTGTGTTGTGTGATGTGGAATGGAGCAGTGATGAAGCGCATAAACGGGCAGTTGATATGTACACGGCGATGAAAATGAGCTTGATGTATATGGATTCTGAAAGCCACGATGTCCACACCGCGTATGTGTCGCATATATCTCATATATCCAGTTTTGCTTTAGCGTTGACGGTTTTAGAAAAAGAGCAAGATGAAAATGCTATATTTGAGTTGGCAAGTGGTGGTTTCAACTCAACGGTGCGTTTGGCAAAGTCGAATCCCGATACGTGGATACCGATTTTTGAGCAAAATAGAGACAATGTTTTGGATGTTTTAGACGAATATATCCACACGTTGAGCATCATGCGCTCGCATTTGATAAAGCGGCGTTTTACAGAGTTTTATGAAATGATTGAAAAAGCGAATGATATTAAGCGAATTTTAAAGTAGTTGCGAATTTATTCGCAACGTCAACATATTTATTTACTTATAAACGGTTGCGAATAAATTCGCAACTACAGCAAAATATGAAAACAAGTACCTTGAAAATCCTAAATAGTACGGCTTTGATAGCTGTTTTAGTAGTCAATTATTTAGCCAATGCTTTGCCGATAAATGGCATTAAATCGAATGTGCCTTCTGATAAAAACTACAATGAATTTGCGCCCGCAGGTATTACTTTTGCAATATGGGGCGTTATTTATTCACTTTTAATAGCTATCATTATTTGGCAATTTGTGGGTAAAAAAGAGCTGAAAGACGATACTATTTCAAAAATAAGCTGGCTTTTTATACAAAATTGCTTGCTTAATATGGCTTGGTTGTTTTTATGGCATTATGAAATGTTAGATGTTTCGATAGCCGTTATGTTAGGCATTTTATACACTTTGGTGCGTTTGAATACCGTAATATCTTACGATTTAGCACCTCAAACGCCTAATAGAACTTTATTGAAAGCGGGCTTCGGCGTATATTTGGGCTGGATTTGCATCGCAACAATTGCTAACGTCACAACTTGGCTTGTTAGCATCAAATGGGATGCTTTTGGCTTTTCACCCACGTTTTGGACAGGTGGTTTGATAGGCATTGGAGCATTGATAGCGGCGTATAGCACATGGCGATTACGCAATATGTTCATTGGGTTAGCAGTAATTTGGGCATTGTTGGGCATCATAATTCGTCAGAATCAATTGCATGATGCTTTTACGCCGATTAGTTGGGCGGCTATGACTTGGGCGATGCCTGTTGTTGCCTCTATTTTTTATTCGAGGACGTTTAAATACTTATAATATCTGAAAATCAGTTTTTTATCAACATAAATAATAATTGTAAATCATGGAATTAAAACCTTTTATGGACATCAAGGACAAACGTCCTTTCCTCATAGCGGGTCCTTGCTCGGCTGAAACCGAAGGGCAAGTAATGAGCATT
>JAYUQN010000044.1:0-6023 GCA_043756725.1 Saprospiraceae bacterium | reverse complement strand
AGCTTTTTGAAACCAAAGTGAAAACTAAAATTTCAACTATCACCGCTAATCAACCAGGTCTTGTGAATGCTTTTGCAAACATATTGGTCACAAATTATCCCACTAAACCCGTTATTGAATATGCCGATTATTTGACAGTAGAAGATTGGTTTTTGACAGAAGCGATGGACAAAAACATTTCAAATATTATCAATAAAGCTGAAATGTGCCGCCCATTTGTTGAAAACCTGTTATTTAAGGACTCAAAAACGCTTTTTCAAATCAATAGGGAAGAGATAAAATTGCTCTTTGTCAATGGTATTATCAAAAAGGATGAACAAGGCTATGTGGCTTTTCGAGTGCCTTTATACCAAAAATGTCTACATTCTGCTTTTTATCCTTATATGAATGGCGAAGGAGACCGCATCCGAAGTTCAATAATTGTAGAAGAATATTTTACAGAAAATGGCTTATTAAATATTGATAAAGTAATTGAAAAATATAAAGAGTATGCACTCAGGCGGCGTTTCCGGTATTTCAGAGAAAAGAATAAAAAAGGAAGATATATGACCTTGAAAGAAGCGACTTTAGTTTATAGTTTTGAAACCTATCTTAATGCTTTTTTAGCCATTGTTGAAGGTAAAAGCTATTTAGAAGCCCAAACAGGTCTGGGGCGCACTGATTTACTGATTAATGTCAACAATCAAGAATTTGTTGTAGAAGCCAAAGTTTATAGCGATATTACACAGTTTAAAAAAGGTAAAAAACAGTTATCAACTTATGCGCAGAGCCTAAACTTAAATTCTGCCATTTACCTTGTTTTTGTAGAATCTGAAATTACTAATCCAAATGTCGTAGAGAATATCGAAATGATTGAAGATGTAATTATCAAAACACATTTAGTGCCATACAATTTGGAGAAAGATTTTTAATTGTTAGTATTGTTTTCAAAAGTATCTTCCTATTTTTACAGAAAAACCACTATTCTCTATGAAAAAGCTTCTTTTATTATCCTTTTTATTAGAATTTTTCACTGCAAACGCCCAAGTAACCGTCAAAGACCTCACATGCGAACATCAAAAAGACCCCCTCAGTATAGACGTGCTACAACCGCGTTTTTCTTGGAAATTAGCGAGCAATGAGCGCAATATTCTCCAAAAAGCCTATCAAATTAAAGTGTTTACCCATGCTGATTTAAAAATCATCTTTTGGGATTCGGGTAAAATAAACTCCGATGAATCCGTTTTACAAGTCTATAGTGGCAACCCTTTGCAATCCGCAACCCGCTATTATTGGCAGGTAAAAATTTGGGATGCACAAGGCAGAGAATCCGCTTTGAGTGAACCTGCTTTTTTTGAAATGGGCTTGCTCTTCGTAGGCGATTGGAAAGCCAAATGGATTGACCCTGAAAAAGATATTGACTCTAAAATCCAACAACCTGCACCACTTCTGCGCAAAGAGTTTAAGCTGCTTAAAAAAGTCGCTTCAGCTCGCCTATATGTCACAAGTAGGGGTTTGAATGAAATGTATATTAACGGAAAACGGGTGGGTGACTATGTTTTTACACCGGGTTGGACAGCTTACAAACAGTATTTTCAGTATTTCACTTATGATGTCACACCGCTTTTGAAAACGGGCAACAATACAATGGGCGCTATATTAGGCGATGGCTGGTATCGCGGCTTTCTCGCTTGGGCAAATGTGCGCAACCATTATGGCGAGCGTTTGGCGTTGTTGGCGCAAGTGGTCGTGCGTTTCACAGATGGCACAATGCAAACAATTGGCACCGATGATACTTGGAAAACCACCAGTAAAAGCCCGATTGTAACCTCTGATTTGTATATGGGTGAAACCTATAATGCCCAATTAGAACACACTGATTGGGCAGAATCCTCTTTCAACGATGCCGAATGGAAGGCAGCTACGGTGAAAAACTACCCCCTCAGTAATTTGGTCGCACCAAAGGGTCCGCCCGTTCGCCGCATCGAAGAGTTGAAAGCTGTGCAAATTATAACCACACCCGAAGGCGATAAAGTCATAGATTTTGGACAAAACCTAACGGGTTGGGTGAAAATGAAAGTGCGAGGACAAGCGGGAACGACTGTCAAATTGGAACATGCAGAGGTTTTAGATAAAAAAGGTAATTTTTATATCGCTAACCTTCGGGCGGCTAAGTGTGAAATTAATTATACGCTCAAAGGCGGTGGTGAGGAAGTTTATGAACCCCATTTTACCTTCTTCGGCTTTCGCTACGTGCGGGTAAAAAACTTCCCAACGAACTTGACTTTAGACGCTTTCACGGCGGTCGTCGTTCATTCTGATATGGCTAAAACTGGCGATTTCACGTGCTCAAACCCGCTTATCAACCAATTGCAACACAATATCCAATGGGGTCAAAAAGGCAATTTTTTAGACGTACCCACCGATTGTCCGCAACGGGACGAACGTTTGGGTTGGACGGGTGATGCGCAAGCCTTTGCTCGCACTGCGGCTTATAATTACAATGTGTCAGGTTTTTTCACCAAATGGCTAACCGATGTGGCAGCCGACCAACACAAAACAGGGGCAGTGCCTTTCGTCATTCCCGATGTTTTGTCGCGGGGGGCTTTGCAAGTTTCAGCAGGGTGGGGCGATGTAGCCGTAATAGCCCCATGGACAATGTACACTGTTTATGGCGACAAACGCCTCTTGGAACAGCAATATCCGAGCATGAAAGCCTACGTTGAATATATTCGCAAAGTAGCAGGCGATTCGTTAATATGGAAAAAAGGCAGCGTTTTTGGCGATTGGTTGTTTTTTCATCCCCGTGAAACCAAGCACAGCGAAGCCGATGGTTTCACCAATCATGACTATATAGCGACGGCATTTTATGCTTATTCCACGCATTTGCTGCAACAAGCGGCTGAGGCTTTGGGTAAAAAAGAGGATGCCGATGTGTATAAAAAGCTTTTCAATAAAATAAAAGAGAATTTCATAGAAGAGTATTTTACGGCACGTGGGCGCACGGCTTCTGATTCGCAAACGTCCTACGTTTTAGCTTTGTTTTTTGATTTAGTGCCTGAAAAATTGCGCCCTAAAGCCGTTCAATATCTTGTTGATGATATTAAAGGCAGGGGCAATCATCTTTCAACGGGCTTTCTCGGAACGCCTTATCTCTGCCACGTTTTGTCTCAAAATGGTAAAACAGACGTGGCTTACGACCTGTTATTTCAAGAATCCTATCCCTCTTGGCTCTATCCTGTGAAAATGGGCGCAACAACAATTTGGGAGCGTTGGGATGGCATCAAAACCGATAGCACTTTTCAAGACGCAGGCATGAACTCCTTCAATCACTATGCTTATGGCGCGATTGGCGATTGGATGTACCGCAACGTAGCGGGCATAGATGCTGGAAAAGTGGGCTATAAACACATCATCATTCAACCACAACCGACAAGTAAATTGGATAGTGCTAAAGCTACTTTTAATTCGAGTTACGGTGAAATTGAATCGGGTTGGAAAAAAACGGCAACAGGCTATACTTTTTCCATTAAAATACCTGCCAATACGACGGCTACTGTGAAATTACCTGTTTCAGACCCTAATAATGTGACTGAAAAGGGTGAAATACTGAGGGGGGTCTATCCGATGAAATTAGATAACTATCAGGTGTTGATTGAGGTAGGTTCGGGGAATTATACTTTTGAAATTGTGAAATAGTTAACGCATAACTTGCTGTAAGTTCAAAACTTGCAGCAAGTTAAAATTCTCGAAATAGATCTTCTAAAGTTAATACTTGTTGAACCAAACCGAGACTATGTTGATTGTGATTAATTCCGAAAGCACTTATTAAGGTTAAGAAAATTTGCTTATTCGTTTTTGTAGTTGCTTTGAAAACACTTATTTTTTGGTTCAATATTTCAGCATAAGCTTTTGTAAGAGTGAAAGCTTCTGTGTTGAATTTTATTTCAAAGATATTAATAACTTGATCATTACGGTCAATCAAAAGGTCTATTTGTGTGCCGAGTTCGCTGTCTGTACCTTTTTTATAAAATGTTGCAGCTACCGAATAAACGCCGCCAATGCTTAAAGCTTGTTTTATGGCAGGTAAATGTTTCAAGCACAAGCTCTCAAAAGCATAGCCACTCCAAGTTTTATAGACTTGGGTTTGACTCAATCGTTGCCACGTTCCAGCCGTTTCATTTAAGTTTTTTTCAATGAATTGGAGATAAAACAAGGAATATTCGTCCGTCAAACGATACAACATATCTTTTTTTATTTTTCCATAAGGAAAATACGCTGTTATAAAGCCAGATTCTGCCAATTCTTCTAAAATTTTTGAACTATTGCCATTATCTGGTAGTTTGCTTGTAGCCAATATCTGCAAACGAGTCAAACCTTGTTTACCTTTTGCTAAAGCCCTAATGACTGCAATATGCTGCTCTGAGTGTTCAAATAAGGAAGGATAAAGCTGTGAAAATTCGGTTTTTAGGAGTCCACCATCGGCAAAACAAATGTCATCAATATTTTGTACGGCACTTTTTTCCTTTTTTATAGCTTTCAAATAATGCGGAATGCCGCCCATTGCTAAGTAAATTTGTACGATTTGGTAGTGGTTAAAATAGATATTTCGGCTTTGAAAATAACGTTCTGTTTCGGTCAAAGTAAAAGGTTTCAAATAAATTCGCTTGGTAATGCGGTTGTGCAAGCCGCCTCTGTCGTTCACAACATTTTCAATCATCCAAGAAGCAGCCGAACCGCAAATCACAACCACTATGTTTTTATTGACCGCCCAACTATTCCAAAAATAGCCCAATCCTCTGATAAAACCCGATTTATGCGAATCGAACCAGGGCAGTTCATCCAAAAAAACGACCATTGTCTCTTTTTTTTGTTGACGGTCAAGTGCTGCACCGAGTAAATAGAAGGCTTCCAACCAATTTGAAGGCTTAAACACAGTTGCTCCGTTGTGAAAAGTATCGTTCAAGCGAAGCGCAAAATTTTGTAACTGTTCAGATATAGGTGCATTTTGAATGCCTGTTGCTTCAAAATCTATATGTTCAGCGTATACGTGTTTTATGAGGGATGTTTTTCCCACACGCCGCCTGCCAATAACGGCAACCATTTCCGCTTCACGTGATTGCAAGGCTTCCCGCAGTGCTTCTAATTCTTTTTCACGTCCTATAAATATTGATTCCATTGGCGTTAATTTTTTTGATAAAATTATATATCCCGCTAAGGATAAAATTTTATTGATAGCGGAATCTTTACAAAGTTATATGGATTCCGCCACTAATAAAAATTTATTATCGGCGGAATCTTTAAAAATGGTTTTTCTTCCAAAACAGTGTTTTTACTGAGGGGTACTCTTTAGCTATATTTTACTCACTTTTAATGCTAAAACTGTAATTTACAATCCTTGCAATTCTAAATAATGTAATGAGCCGATTAAACATTTTAATCGGCTCATTTTTTTACTATATTTGAGCCAAATAAATAAAACAAACAGCTCATTGTTTTCTTTAAACCTATTCTTAGTTCACATTATTTTACCATTATCTATGAAAAAACCACTAAAAGTAACCCTAAAAATTGTATTTAGTTTGCTAATCCTATTGGTTGTTATGTACCTTTTAGGACCCAAGCCGCCCAAACCCAATTTCACAAAACCCAATTTTGAAAAAGCGATGTCATTAACGGCATTAGAGCAATCTATTATTGAATCTGAAAAGCAAGAACCCCATATCAAACAAGGCAATGAAGCCACCATAATGTGGGCAGATTCTACTAAAAAACAAAAAACAAAAGTCGCTTTTTTATACCTACACGGCTTCGGAGCGAGCCATCACGAAGGCTATCCCGTTAATGTGCATGTAGCGAAAACGTTCGGCAGCAATCTTTTTTTAGCCCGTTTATCAGAACATGGCGTTGAAAAAGGAGACAGTAATTTGCTGCATTTCAATGCAGAAGATTATGCGCTTTCAGGTGAAAAAGCCTTGCACATTGCTAAACAATTGGGCGATTCAGTTGTCATATTAGCTACTTCTGGCGGGGCAGCTATGGCA
>JAYUQN010000043.1:0-6024 GCA_043756725.1 Saprospiraceae bacterium | reverse complement strand
CGTACATGATATTGTTTGTTGCCAAAACTTTAGCCGTTTTAGAATCAACAATACGCATTTCACCTGTCCGAGAAATAACGACTTCACTCACCACACCTGCATCATCTGTATATTCCACGGTTGTGATTTCATCAAATTCAACTTTACCATTGGCACGAGCTAACAATTCACTTTCTTGCTTGCTCAATGAAGCGACACCACCCACGTGGAAGGTACGCAAGGTCAACTGTGTACCCGGCTCACCGATTGACTGAGCAGCAATGATGCCAGCGGCATCACCCATTTCAGCAATACGACCTGTTGCCAAGTTGCGACCGTAACACTTTGCACACACACCGCGCTTGGTTTCACACGTCAAAACAGAACGAATTGTTACAGATTCGATACCTGCGGCTTCTATTTCAGCCGCTTTATCGTCTGAAATAAATTCACCTGCTTGGAGAATGACTAAATCTTTTTCAGGATGCGTCAAATCATGTAAAGTATAGCGACCTTTAATACGAATGTAAAGAGATTCAATTTCTTTGTCCCCTTCTTTCAAAGCGGCTGTTTCGATACCCCTCAGTGTTGCGCAGTCTTCTTCACGAATAACAACGTCTTGTGAAACGTCCACCAAACGACGGGTCAAATAACCTGCATCTGCCGTTTTCAAAGCCGTATCCGCCAAACCTTTACGCGCACCGTGGGTAGAAAGGAAGTATTCCAAAACCGACAAGCCATCTAAGAAGTTTGACAAGATGGGGTTTTCAATGATACCCGCCCCTGTGTCACCCGATTTTCTCGGTTTTGCCATCAAGCCCCTCATACCACACAACTGCTTAATCTGTTGTTTAGAACCACGTGCACCAGAGTCCAACATCATATAAACTGAGTTGAAACCTTGTTTGTGTTGCGCCAATTCTTTCATCAACGATTCTGTCACACGGTTATCGGCAAACGTCCATTTGTCAATAATTTGGTTATAACGCTCGTTGTTTGTGATAAGACCCATGTTGTAAGAATCCCAAACTTCATCTACTTCTACCTGTGCTTCTATCAGCGTTTGCGCTTTTATGGTCGGTGTAATCAAATCACCTAAGTTGAAAGATAAACCTGCACGGAACGCCATACCGAAACCTAATTCTTTGATAGAGTCCAAGAAGTCGGCTGTTACCGCAAAGTTTGTCCGCTTGATAATATCACCAATAACTTGTTTCAAGTTACGTTTTGTCAAAAGGATATTGATGAAAGGTACTTTCTCTGGTACAGATTGGTTGAATAAAACACGACCAACTGTTGTTTCAATAATGCGTTGTGCCATTATGCCATTCTCCTCTGTTCTCACACGGCATTTTATAGCAGCATGCAAATCCACTTGCTTTTCATTATAGGCAATAATCACTTCTTCTGCTGAGTAAAAACGGCTTCCTTCGCCTCGAACGGGGTTTTCTGGGATGCTTTTACGCTCTTTTGTAATGTAATACAAGCCCAAAACCATATCCTGAGAAGGTAAGGTAATTGGCGAACCATCTTGAGGGTTTAAGATATTGTGCGCTGCCAACATCAAAACTTGTGCTTCTAAAATCGCTGCGTGACTGAGGGGTACGTGTACCGCCATCTGGTCACCGTCAAAGTCGGCGTTGAACGCGCCGCAAACAAGCGGGTGCAACTGAATCGCTTTACCTTCAATCAAGCGGGGTTGAAACGCTTGGATGGATAACCTGTGTAGGGTTGGTGCACGGTTAAGCAAAACGGGATGCCCTTTCAATATATTTTCAAGAATTTCCCAGATAACAGGGTCTTTTCTGTCAACGAGTTTTTTTGCAGATTTCACCGTTTTCACGATGCCACGTTCAATCAATTTGCGGATAACAAACGGTTTGAATAACTCAGCCGCCATTTGTTTTGGCAAACCGCACTCATGTAATTTTTGAGTAGGTCCAACCACAATAACCGAGCGACCTGAATAATCCACACGCTTACCCAACAAGTTTTGACGGAAACGTCCTTGCTTGCCTTTCAAAATATCGGACAATGATTTCAACGCCCGACCACCTTCTGCTTTCACCGCATTAGATTTACGGCTGTTGTCAAACAGGGAATCCACTGCTTCTTGCAACATACGCTTTTCATTACGCAAGATAACTTCTGGTGCTTTGATTTCCAACAAACGCTTCAAACGGTTGTTGCGGATAATCACACGGCGATACAAATCGTTCAAATCTGAAGACGCAAAACGACCACCATCTAAAGGCACAAGGGGACGCAACTCTGGTGGCACAACAGGCAAATATTGGATAACAACCCACTCAGGGCGGTTTTCTTTTACTTCTCTTGATTCACGGAAAGCTTCAATTACACGGAGACGTTTCAAAGCCTCAGATTTGCGTTGTTGAGACGCTTCGTTGTTGGCACTGTAACGCAAATCCGCAGACAATTGGTCAAGGTCAAGACGGGACAACAAATCCAGAACGGCTTCGGCACCCATTTTGGCGACGAATTTTTCGGGGTCCATGTCGTCTTTTGCTTGGTTGTCTTTTGGCAAGGCTTCAAGGATTTCAAGATATTCCTCTTCTGTCATCAAGTCGAGGTGGTTTACACCATCTTCTTTTTTGACACCCGGATTGCAGACCACATATCTTTCATAATAAATAATAGATTCTAATTTCTTAGAGGACAAACCGAGCATGTAACCGATTTTGTTCGGCAATGAACGGAAAAACCAGATATGCACGACAGGCACAACGAGCTTGATATGACCCATGCGCTCACGGCGTACTTTCTTTTCAGTCACCTCCACACCGCAACGGTCACACACGATTCCTTTGTAACGAATACGCTTATATTTCCCGCAATAACATTCGTAATCCTTGACGGGACCAAAAATGCGTTCGCAAAATAAGCCATCACGTTCAGGCTTGTAAGAGCGGTAGTTAATGGTTTCTGGTTTAAGTACCTCGCCATAGCTACGCTCCAAAATATCGTCTGGACTTGCCAAACTGATAGTGATGCTGTCGAAAGCATTGCTGCTTTTAAGATTGCTGCTTGCTTTTTTTAGAGACATTTTATGTTCGATATTTTAAATTTTCTGAAAATTATTCTAAAACACATTCAGTGATTGGGAAATATATATTATGATAAATGTCATTTAAAGAAATTTCATAATCACCAATTTTAACAATATCATCTTCTTCCTCATAAATTGTAGCTTTCCAACGATTATCTACATCCATTTCACCTATTTCAACCATTTTGAAATCCTGTTCTACTAAAATGTATTGTTTCAAAGACTTTATCTTTCTATAACTACGTGGTTTTAGCAACGTATCTACATTATAAGTTGAACTCGACAAAACTTCAATTAAAATACTCGGATTTATATTAGCAGCTATATTTTTTGAGTATTTATAATATTCTTTTTCACCACAGACTATTAATAAATCGGGATAAAAAACACTATTAGAATAACTCACATATAACATTTTTTTACTTGTAAATACTTGGCAGTCCGTGCGTCTTAAACTTGTACCTAACAAAACATCAAGATTGTGAATTATAATGTCGTGATTTTCAGAAGTATATGCACACTTTACAATTTTTCCATTATGAAATTCATGCTTCGTTTCTGAATTAGCTTCCAATTCAAAATATTCCTCAATCGAATACCTGCGAGGTTCTATTTCTTCGGGATTTTCATACCTTTTTAAACTCATTTTCGATTTTTTATTAGAAAATTAAAAATTCGGTTTCAAAATTACCCCCCCTCAGTATATCAAGACATTTTTATCATTTCACACGTAAAATCGACAATAAAAACAATAAAAACAATGATTAAAACAAAAGTCAAAATTTCAGCAATGAAAACGGTCAATAATTGCGTCTTAAAACTTAAACTTGAAAAATGGACTTCTTCTTTATCAGCCCAAATCTCTTGAACGCTTTTTTCACCCTTGTTTTTTACACTTATAACAATCCATGAAAGAACTTTTGAAATGAACTTGAAAAGACTACCAAATATATCTATGATGATAAATTCAAGTATGTTTTCAAAAGTAAAATCTAACATTGTTAATCGTTTTATGTATTTTTTATTGAAATACAGGAGAAGGTATTGAGCAGTGGTTTAGGAAACTGATTTTAATTTTTTTTTCAAAAAAAATTAAAATCAGTTTCCTAAACCACTTGCCAAATACCCCCCTCAGTATTTTCGGTATTTTAATCAAACTGAACATCTAACGCCAAGCCACGTAACTCGTGAACCAATACGTTAAACGATTCAGGTATATTTGGCTCTGGCAAGTTGTCACCTTTTACGATGGCTTCATACGCTTTGGCACGACCTTGAATATCATCCGACTTGATGGTCAATAACTCTTGCAAGATGTTTGACGCACCATAAGCTTCCAATGCCCAAACCTCCATCTCACCAAAACGCTGACCACCGAATTGAGCTTTACCACCCAATGGCTGTTGCGTAATCAAAGAGTAGGGTCCGATTGAACGGGCGTGGAGCTTATCATCTACCATGTGTGAGAGTTTCAACATATAGATAATACCCACTGTAGCTTTTTGGTGGAAACGGTCACCCGTTTCACCGTCTTGCAAATAGGTTTGACCGTATTCTGGTAAGCCTGCATTGACGAGGTAATCGGCAATTTCATGCAATTTAGCACCGTCAAAAATCGGCGTAGCGAAGGTTAAACCCATTTTTTCACCTGCCCAACCCAATACAGTTTCAAATATCTGACCCAAGTTCATACGAGAAGGTACGCCCAATGGATTTAAGACAATATCAACAGGCGTTCCATCTTCCAAGAACGGCATATCTTCTGAGCGAACAATGCGTGAAACGATACCTTTGTTACCGTGGCGACCCGCTAATTTATCTCCTACTTTCAACTTACGTTTTTTAGCAAGGTAAACTTTAGCCAATTTCAAGACACCTGCTGGCAATTCGTCACCAATAGAAATATTGAATTTTTCACGCTTGTAACGCCCTACTTCTTCATTGACTTTGATAGAATAGTTATGTAACAATCTGGAAATCAATGCGTTAATGTGTGTATCGTCTGTCCAGTTTTGATAATCTATTTCAGAATAATCAACCTCTTTCAAAACAGCAGGTGTATAAACAGTGCCTTTAGCAATCTTCATTTCACCGTAGATAGACTTAACGCCCATCGCCTTTTTGTCTTTGACGAGTTGTTGCAATTTGTCGGTCAAAATAGTTGTTAGCTCATTTAAAGCCACTAAGTGTGCGCTTTCCAATTTGCTCAACATATCTTCTTCCTTCGTTTTCTGAATTTTATCTTTCTTCGCTCGAGCGAACAATTGCTTGTCAATAATGATACCTTCAGTGCCCGGAGGCGCTTTCATGGAAGCATCTTTTACGTCGCCTGCTTTGTCACCGAAGATAGCCCGAAGCAATTTTTCTTCTGGCGTCGGGTCAGATTCACCTTTTGGCGTGATTTTACCAATCAAAATATCGCCTTCTTTTACCCATGCGCCGATGCGGATAATGCCGTGTTCGTCAAGGTCTTTGGTAGCTTCTTCTGAAACGTTTGGAATATCTTGCGTCAATTCTTCTTCACCCAATTTTGTATCCCGCACGTCCATTTCAAAATGCTCGATGTGCAGCGATGTAAAAATATCTTCTTGCACCACACGCTCTGAAATCACGATAGCATCCTCAAAATTGTAACCTTTCCACGGCATGAAAGCCACTTTTAAGTTTTGACCCAAAGCCAATTCGCCTTTTTCAGTGGCATAACCATCGCATAAGATTTGACCCTTAACAACACGGTCGCTCTTGCGAACAATCGGTTTCAAATTGATACAAGTCTCTTGGTTCGTCCGCAAGAACTTGGTCAAATTATACGTTTTACGGTTGTCTTCAAAAGACACCAATTGGTCTTCTTCAGTACGGTCATAACGGATAACAATTTGCGTGGCATCCACATATTCCACAATACCATCGCCTTCTGCGTTGAACAACATGCGAGAGTCACGCGCCACTTTGCCTTCCAAACCTGTACCAACAATCGG
>JAYUQN010000042.1:0-6035 GCA_043756725.1 Saprospiraceae bacterium | reverse complement strand
GTAGAGACGTTGCACTGCAACGTCTCTACGTGGTTCATTTTAACAAGGTTATTGTAAAAAAAATGCCCACTTGCACACAAAAAATTACAGCAACAAATCTTTTGAACACCAATGATGATAAATAATGAATTTGCACCCCTCAGTATATTCATAAAATATTGATTATAAATAGCTTAAATTAGTCATTTATCATTTTCAACATTTATCATTTATCATTAAAAAAAATGTATCTATACGTCAAAGCCTTACATATCATTTTCATCGTCACATGGTTTAGTGGCATGTTTTACATCGTCCGATTGTTCGTTTACAATGCGGAAGCGCAGGAAAAACGAGAGCCAGAGCGCACAATTTTAGGCGCACAATACAACTTGATGATAAAACGCTTGTGGTTGGGCATCACTTATCCTTCTGCCATTTTAACTTTGATATTTGGCTCTTGGATGTGGTTTTTATTAGGTGTAACGCCAGAGTGGTTGATGTTGAAATTGTGTTTCGTTGTGGGTTTATATGGCTATCATGTGTCATTGGATACTATTTTTAGGCAGCAAAGACAGGGGCTTTTTAAATATAGTTCGCAACAATTACGAATTTGGAATGAAATGGCTACAATTTTCTTAGTTGCCATCGTTATGTTAGTGGTGGTGAAAGACAATATGAGTTTTGTGTGGGGCTTGTTGGGCTTGTTTTTATTTATTGTTGTTTTGATGAGTGCTATAAAATTGTATAAGAGAATTAGGAATTAGGAAAAGCGTCTGGAAGTGGTTTAGGAAACGGTTTTTATTTTTTTTGAAAAAAAAATAAAAACCGTTTCCTAAACCGCCCTCCTGATTCAGAATCAATTAATTATCAAACATACCTATCATGCTAACAGAAACTGAAACAAACATCGTTGTTAGAGAATTGAATTATGAAAATTCGCTCAATGAAAAATTGGCTGCTTTGAAACAACAAGGCAATTATCGCTATTTTTTACCACTTCAAAAATCGGCGATTCTACAACCTGCTTTTAGTCACAATACTGAGGGGGGGGTAAAAACGGTGGTCAACTGGACGAGCAACGATTATCTGGGCATGAGTGTGGATGAAGATGTGATTGAGGCGTTTGTGCAAACGGCGCGTGAAAGTGGGGTAGGCAGTGGCGGCACACGCAATATTTCAGGGACAACTGTCCATCATCGGCAGCTTGAACACACGATAGCGGCTTTGCATCAAAAGCCTGCGGCTTTGCTTTTTACGAGTGCTTATGTGGCTAATTCTACGGCGATTTCTATTTTAGGACGCGCTTTCCCAGATACTTTGCTTTTTTCGGACGCTGAAAATCATGCTTCAATGATTGAAGGTATTAAATTGAGCCGTTGTGAAAAACGCATTTTTAAGCACAATGATTTGTTTCATTTAGAATCGCTTTTGCAAGCAACGGATATAAATCGCCCTAAAATCATTCTTTTTGAATCTGTTTATTCTATGTCTGGCACCATTGCCCCCATACAAGCTATCTGTGATTTGGCTAAAAAATACAAGGCTTTGACGTACTTGGATGAAGTACACGGCGTGGGTATGTATGGCATCAATGGCGAAGGCGTGGCAGGTGAACAAAATTGCGTAGACGATGTGGACATCATAAACGGTACATTGGCAAAGGCTTTCGGTTGTGTCGGCGGTTATGTGGCGGCGAGTGAAACGCTTGTGGATTATATCCGCAGCTTTGGCGAAGGTTTTATTTTCACATCTTCCCTTCCACCCGCTATATGTGCAGCCGCCACAGCGAGCATTGAAAAGGTGAAAAATAGCCCTAATACAAGGCAGATTTTTCATGAAAACGTTGAAATACTGAGGGGGGTGTTGCGGGCAAAAAATATTGATTTTGAGGAGAACCCTTCGCATATTACGCGCATTATTATAGGTGATTCTGCAAAAACGAAGATTGTAACGGACAGACTTTTAAACGATTTTGGCGTTTATTTGCAACCCATTAATTTTCCGACTGTGCCTAAAGGTCGGGAAGGATTACGGATTGTTGTTACGGCACGGCATACTTTGGCGTTTATTGAGCATTTGGCGAGTGCTTTGAGAATTGTTTTAAGACATTAACAAATCTACTTTTCAATACCTTTTTTAAAAAGCGTACTGGGTGCTTCTATGGATGTGCTATCCTCTACGCTCAATTTAAGGGATTTAACACCAATAATAGGCATTTTCAAAGTTGATTTATCTTTTAAATCAACCCCTAAGTTATTTAGTTTTAACATTTTAGGTAATTCTAATTTCGACTCATCTTTAAGCGTAGCATTGATGGCAGTCATTTCATTGATGCCATATAAAAAAGTTAAAACAGATTCTCCACTCAAATCAATAGTTAAACTTTTTTTATTGTACCCGATAAGCTCTAAACTTGTATTAACACACGTAATAGATGCCAAATAGGGCATTGTAATCCTAATATCATAAGTTATATGTCTATTATTATCATAATAGTTGCTGTACATTGGCACTTTAATAAATAAAGTGTCGTCTATCAATTTAGCACTAAGGGTATCCTCTTGATATGAATCCCAAATATATCTATTTCTATTAGGGTTAGATACGACTTTATATGTATCACCCGCTTCAACTTCAAACGTGATTTTACCCGTCACAGACACACTTTTATAAAAGTCATCTTCTGCCTTCTTCCGACTGTTTCGTTCTATTTTTATATGTTTAAACGGGGTTGAGGCTATCTGATTATAGTACCAAAACCCATCTTTTTTATTAATTGTATCATATTGCTTTTTCAACATAAAACCAGATGTGAATAGACCGCCTATAATAAGTATAAATATACCGAGTAAAAGCATGGAGCTAAGTTTCAATTTCATCTTTTATTGTTTAAAATTTTCTTGAATAAATTGTTCATACTGTTTTCTTAGGGCATCAAAATCTATGTTTAATAAATACATATTGCGAAAAAAAACGGGTAGTTCGTTTTCAATAAATTGTTGCTGACGAAATGCCAATATTTTAGTTTCAGAATCATCCGCCACGAAAAAGCCGATGCCTCTTTTATTGACAATGATGCCTTGTTGCTGCAAAAAATCATACGTCCGCATGACAGTATTAGGGTTCACTTCTAAAGCGATAGCTAAATCCCTGATACTCAATATTTTATCGCCAATAATCCATTTTTGTAAGAGTATTTGTTCACACACATACTCGGCTATTTGGAGATAAATGGCTTGTTTTTCTCTAAATTCCATTTTTATTATATTTCTTTTTCACGAAAACGAATTAAAGCAATCAACCATAAAACTATGGGTAAGCAATAGAAAAAAAGAATTTCAATGAGATTTATATACTCGTTTTTCAGCGTGATAGTACCGCCGTTTTCAATTATTACTCTTCCAATCAAATATGGGTGTGTTCTTATGTGAATACCTTTAAAAAAATACTCTGGGATGAAACTGTTCAAAAAGATAAAAGCCCATATCAATCCAATAAGGGTTAAAAAAATTTTCACAAAAGCATTTTTATTGAAATAGAGACTCCCAACGGCTGTTGCCCCTGTTATTATAAAAAACAAAGAAAAGATATTTTTGAAATCAGGAGAATCATATCGAAGTATCTGTACCCGCCGAAGATAAATTTGCGCTATCTGCGGGGAATGCGTTTTTTCATTAGCTAATAGCGCATTATGAAATGTATTGACACAATAACTATCAATTAAACGAAAAAAAACGAGATAAATCCCCAAAAACAAGACACAAGTCATTATCAAACCAGAGAACCATTTTTCAAAATAAGAAGATGGCAACAACAAATAGTTATACCCTTTTGCATTATCTGAAAATTGACTAAATTGGAAAAAAACTAAACTACTACCACTCAAAAACAAAATCGTCATGATAAATGGCGTATTATCACCTATTTGAATCGAGTTGGAATCACATTTATAAGGATGATAAAATAAAAATGTGGCAACTAATGCAATACATAGCACCCCAAACGTTTGCAAAGGGTGCTCGAAAAGTGTTTTTTTGAAAAGCAAACCAAAACGGCGCAAATTAAAAATATTGTTCATTCTATATTGTTTTTAGTTGTTGAAAATCGTTTTGTTTTGTCAGGATGTGTGGTAAAGGCGTTAAACAAATACTCTAAATGTACCTTCGTTTCTACCCCCTCAGTATTGGGCATCACAACGGCATGTCCCATCATAGAAGACTCTGAATAAAGCACTTTATCGGCTTGGGATAGGTCTTTCACCAATTTGAAACACAGCTTTTCAGCGATGTCAGTGATAGAAGCATTGAGTAAAACGGCTCCATTTTCCACTATGACAACTTGGTCAATGAGATTATCTAAATCTCGAACTTGATGCGTTGAGATGATGAAAATTCTATCATCCGTTAAGGCAGAAGCCATAAGTTTGCGGAACTGGCTTTTGGATGGAATATCCAAGCCATTGGTCGGTTCATCCATAATGAGCATTTGGGTATTGCAAGCCAAACCGAATGCGATGATGAATTTTTTCTGTTGCCCAAAAGACAAATCCGTCAATTTTGGATTGCCTTTCACTTCCAAAACCTCTAAGAAATTCCTAAACTGTTGTGCGTCAAATTTGGGATAAAAAGGGGCGTACAAATCTACGTACCGATTGATGGACAAACGGGGTACATAAGTTTGTTCGGGAATAAGATAGAGGCTTCGCAAAAAGGCGGGTTGCCGTTTTTTAGGCTCAAAACCATTGACGGCAATTGTTCCCGTATTCGGAAATAATAGCCCACACATCGTGCGCAAAAGAGTGGATTTGCCTGCGCCATTTTTACCCAATAACCCGTATATGCGACCAGAGTCGAGGGTTAAATTGAAATTATCAAATAATATTTTCTTACGACTGTATCCAAAGGATAGGTTATTTATTTCAACCATAGTGTATTAGTTAAATAGTACACTGCAAATATATGATAGTTTATTTGATATTGTCAAGTTTTTATTTACATTTTTTAATAATTTATTTTTTTTTCTTTAAAAACAGAGTTCTTTAAAAAATTATCTCTGTGACAATTTTTGTTGTAAAATTGAGAAATTGGGACTTTTACAGACGATAAGTGCGTTCCAAGCGGTTATCACCATACCTATTATATAACTTTATGTTAAAAAAACAAAGATAAAATCAATGATAAGCCCCATCATTTTCCTGTAAAAAATTAATAAATTTGGAATATTGATCAACTGCTATTACCTTTGTTTTCTTTATGAGTTAAAAAGTATAGTTGGAAGTGTTGAAGTTATGAGGTTTTATGTGTCTACGAGTTTATCCATTTGCATTCCTTCCTATCATTTTAATGAACTCATTTTTTATTTTTGTATTTTAAATTTTCTTTTTATAATTTTTTAATTTTTTTCGATGAATATTTTTGTTGCAAAATTAAGCTTCAGCACCTCAAGCGAGGGATTGCGTGAGGCATTTGAGCAATTTGGCGAAGTCCAATCTGCTAATGTCATTAATGACCGCGAAACAGGCCGTTCTAAAGGCTTCGGCTTCGTCGAGATGGCAGACGATAGCGAAGGCAAGGCTGCTATCGCAGCTCTTGATAATACAGACCTTGATGGCAACACAATTGTCGTTAAAAAAGCTGAGCCTCGTGAGTCTCGCAGCGGCGGCGGCGGCGGTGGTGGTTATAGCAACAATCGCGGCGGTGGCGGCGGTGGTTATGGCGGCGGTGGCGGCGGTAATCGTGGCGGCGGCTACGGTGGCGGCGGCGGCGGTGGCTGGAATCGCTAATCCAAAATACGCTTGAGTTGAGGTGTTTATATATACCCCCTCAGTATTTTCACTAATAAAAAACACGGATTTCAGGGCACTTGTGCTTGAAATTCGTGTTTTTGTTTTAGGTCTTAATGATATACTCCTTCCTTTTTTTAAAAAATCTACCAATAAATTTCAAAAAAATCGTTATTTAATAAAAAAACTCCCTAACTTTGCACCGCTTTTTAAAAAGCCGCCTAAAAACTCGGGCGTGGTGTGGGTTATAATGGTTAAACCATTAAAACAG
>JAYUQN010000041.1:0-6043 GCA_043756725.1 Saprospiraceae bacterium | reverse complement strand
AGTTATTATAAACATTATGACACTACGTGTCAGTAGAAATCTCGAATTTTAATGACTCGTAGAGTCAAAATGTTTATAATAACTACGATTCTGAGCTTTACGCTTTGACACGTAGTGTCATAATGTTTATAAAAAACATGTGTATATACTTTAGCTTTTTAAAAGTTGTCAAATCTGTAAATAAACTTTTTATTTCTGCTAAAGTTTTTTAAATTTGTTTCAGCTATAAGAAACAACGCTAAACAAATTAATGTATTCCTTAAAAATGAATGAAACAACCGCTTTATCGTGGGATATAACCATCAAGCAAATCAGTCGAGAAAGTTGTATCCTTTTTGTGGGTCCCGAATTGTTTCGCATGGGCGATAAAAGCCTTATGAATCATATTCGGGATACGCTGTGGGACAATGGGAAAGACTCACAAATCGAATTTTACTACCCCAGCGATGGTCTTTTTTTGTTTCAAAAGCCGCCGCATAAAAAATTTACCCGCTACGAATTGGTAGATGCCCTTCAAAAAATGGGCACTAATGAAGCGTTTTATGCTCAAAACAGCGAGACTTTGACCATGCTTGCCGAGATGCCTTTTCATCTCATTGTCACCATCACGCCCGATAAATTCATCTCTTCGGCTTTTGCTCAACACGGTATTGAACACCAAACAGGCTTTTTAGTGGGCGGCGGTAAAGCCATTGCGCCTGTTGATAAACCGCGTGCTCGTAAGCCCTTGATTTATAATTTGTGTGGCTCCATTGACGACCATGAATCTTTGATTTTGGATTATAAAGATTTATTCACCTATTTAAGAACGGCTTTGGATAATTCCATACTGCCTGCGGGTTTCAGTGAAGCCATAGGAGCAGCAGAGTCTTTTCTTTTTATTGGTTTTGAAATGCAGAAATGGTATGCTCAATTGCTCTTGCAGTTGGTTCAAGAGGTGAGTGAAGAACCTGTGAAATATGCGAATAAATACGCTTTTGAAGATAAGAGTTTCAGCACATTCTTTGAAAAACAGTTTAAAATAACACCGCTTGAAGAGCAAACTGTTTTTGTCAAAAATCTTCATACGGCCTTGAAAAAAGCTGGAAAATTGCGAACGCTCAAGGACAACACGTCCTCTCCTAAAATGGCTTTTGTGCGCCAATATGTTGCTGAAAATGATTTTACGAACGCTTTAAATGAAATTGAAAAATATGCGCCTTCGGATGAACTGAACAGTATTGCCCTTTTGAAAGGCGATAATACCCATTTTCAGCGAGAAGCCCCCATGATGTTTTTATCTGATAGAGAAGTAATGCGCTTAAAATTGGCGGATAGAATCTTAAAATTTGCTGAATCAATCCTTGAAAGAGCATGAGTGAAATGACCCTACGCCGTCGCTATCCGGGTGTGCAACCCTTCAAAGCCGAACAAAAAGATTTGTTTTTTGGGCGAGATACCGACATCGCTGAAATGTTGCGCTTGATTGGGCAGGAAAAACTATTGGTTTTGTTCGGCAAATCGGGCTATGGCAAAAGCTCCATGCTTGATGCGGGTGTTTTGCCGCGTTTGGGTGAAGTGTTTCGTAAAAAGACGGTTATTTCGCTGCCTGTGCGCTTAAAAGCTTATGTGGAAGGGGACAGTATTTTACCCACTGAAAGTATTAAAAAAGAATTAGCCGCCAAAGTGCCGCTTACTGAGGGGGGGCGTTTTTATGAAGATATTTTTGCGGGCAAAACGCTTTGGCATGAATTTAAACGCCGCCAAGCCTTCCCTATTAATGAAGAAAATCCAGAGGTTTTTGTCTTGATTTTTGACCAATTTGAGGAGTTTTTTCTGTATCCCATTGAGCAGCAAGGGCAGTTCAGAACCCAATTGGCTGAACTTATTTATACCGATATTCCGCAAGCTGTTTTTCATGAATTGGGTAAAATCAAGGATTTAGCACAGCGCGAACACATCAGCACGTCCTTAGATGTGCGGGTGGTTTTTGCGATACGGGAAGACCGTTTGGGCTATTTGGATACCATGAAAACCGAATTGCCTGCTATCCTCAGCAAACGTTACCAATTGCAAGGGCTGAATGACAACCAAGCCCAAGAAGCTATTGTGAAACCTGCTGCTTATGATGGCAATTTTATTTCACCGAGTTTCACATACAGCGATGCCGCATTGGATGTGATTGTTCAAAAATTGGGTGAAACCAAGCAAACCGTGCGCAGAGGCATTGAGGCGTTTCAGTTGCAAATATTGTGTGAATATTTGGAAGGTGAAATTATAGCAGGACATATTCCGAACCAACGTATTGAACCCACACATTTTGCAGATAAAATAACAGAGATTTATGAAGGTTATTATCACCGTTTGTTAGAAAAATTAGACCCCTCAGTAAAAAAGGCTGCACAAGAGTTAATTGAAGATGGTTTGATTTTCAGCGATGAAAAAACGGGTGAATCACGCCGCTTAAGCATGGATGCGGATGTATTGGTGCAACGATATGGGCATCTGGGCGTTACGCATGAGCTTTTAAGACTATTGGAAAATCATTTTTTACTCCGCAGAGAACGCACCGCAACGGGTTATAATTATGAAGTAACCCATGATACTTTGATAGCACCGATTGCAAAATCCAAAAACTTGCGCCTGCAACACATAGCAAGGCTTTTAGCTTTGAAACAAGTGGAAGAAGCTGAAACATTGCGTCTGGAAAATGAAGCAAAACTGGCAGAAGAAGCCCGCCGCCGCAAAGAAGCCGAAGCCTTAAAATTGGAAGCTGAACGACAAGCAGACATAGCAAAAGCAGCACAACAAAAAGCCGAAGCTGCACAAATACAAGCAGAACAACAAACAACCCTTGCAAAACTAGCGCAACAACGGACTAAAAAGTTTTTAACAACGACAATTGTGATTGCTATTTTAGCAATAGGTGCGGGTATTTATTCAGCCTTCATCAGTTATTATGCTTACAAGCAATTCCAGTTGGCTGAAAATAGATTGGAGCAAATGGAAAAAGAGCAAAAAGCCAAAGAAAAACTTCAAATAACGCAATTGCTTTCAGAAGCCCAAACTTATATTGATGCAGATGAAAATAACTTGGCTTTTGAAAAACTCAAAGAGGTACTCCGTATTGATTCTACCCATCAAAGAGCCTTAGAATTGAAACAATATTGTGAACCTAAAAACATTTCAAAATGAGAACAAAAAAGTACCCCCTCCCGATAATATCGAGATGCGCTATCAGTATTGTCTTGTTTTTTTACTGTTTTACAGCAGGAGCGCAAGCACCAACCCGTGAAAGTAAGCGCATGCTCGATGAAGCGAATAATGCTTTTAATCAAGACAATTACCGTTTGGCTATACGTAAATTCAATGCTGTAAAAATATGTGACCCAAGCCAAGCAGCCGATATGGACAAACGTGTATTAGCTGTTTTTGATAAAATTGAAAAAAAACGGATAGAAGCGGAAGAAAATTTAAGATTGGTGATTAAGACGCGTGAAGCGATGGTACAAGCATTAAGAGCCGCTCAAAATGCTAAAATAGCAGCAAATGCTGCAGAATCGGCTGCCATAGAATCAGAAAAAAAGCTTCAAAAAGAGTCCGATAACTTAAAAGAAGCCCTAAAAATTTCAGATAATCGGGCTAAATTAATGGACTCTATTTCACAAGCCTATAAAATAGCCGTGAATGGACGAACGATTCAAAATTTTGAACAAGTAGAACAGCTTTGGAAAAATGTGGAAGCCCATTTGCCTAATTTTCCAGAAGTACATATTAAAAAAACTAAGTTTTTGTTAAGTTATTACAAAACATCTTTGGGAACAGAGAGAAAAACGCTTCAAGAAGCCTTAGAGCCTACATTTGCTAAAGGCATATCTCGAACAAAAGGCTTTGACCAAATAAATTTGTATAAAGATAGAGCCGATTTTTTAGATGATATTTTGAGGTATGAAGAAAGCGATAAAGATTGGGATATCGTCTATCGAGATAGTAGCTCAGAAGCCAAAGGTTTGAAACATCTGAAACGCGCTACTTTGCACAACCAATATGGCAGCAAACTCATTGCCTTGCAGCATATCAACAAAGCTATTGAGTACATGCCAGATTATGCTGAAACCTATATTATTCGCAGTGAAATCAGTATTAACCCCGTTCCAAACCTTTCAGATATTGAAAAAGCCATTGAATTGGCTAAAAACAACGAGGATAAAGCGCAATACTATAGCAAACAAGGCAATTATTATGAAAAAACCAACCAATTGCCTTTAGCCATTGAAGCATACAGTAAAGCCATCGAATTAACTCAAAAAGCAGAGGATAAAGGGCGCTATTATACAAAACAAGCAGGATATTATGAAAAAATCAATCAACTGCCTTTAGCAGAAGAAGCTTATAAAAAAGCCATTGAATTGACAAATGACAACGTTCTGTTACATCAAAAACTGGCAGATAATTATAAAAGCCAAAATAGAATGGTGGATGCCAATAAACAAATTACCGAAGCCAATTCTAAACTCAATTATGCCATAGAAGAAGTTAAAAAAGATTATTCTTTCACTCCTTCAAGCATTGAAAAAGACCTCGAAAAATATTGGTGGCTTCACAATACGGGTATTGTACCCGATAATAAAGCCATCAAATTGCAACCCGGGGCAGATGCCAAAGTAGCGGAGGCATATAAAATTTTAGAAGGCTATGGCAATCCTAATATCGTTGTGGCGGTTATTGATAATGGGTTTGATTTGAAAAACCCCGAATTGGGCAAATCTAAAGTGGTCAAACAATGGGATTTTTGGAACGAATCTTCTACCCTTAGAGCTGGAGACCCCAGCTTTTCACACGGCACTCCAACGGCAAGCATAGCGATTAGCCCGCATTTTGGGGTAGCAAGGTCTGCTCGATTTATGCCTTTGAGTGGTACAGGTTTTTCAACAGAATCAACCGAAAATATGTTTAATTATTGTATTAAAAACGGTGCAGATGTTGTCATTAATGGGTGGGGAACGATTGATGCAGCCCATAAATTAAATGCTGAACAACAAGCCGTTATTGGCAAAGCTGCCAAAGAAGGGCGCAGTGGTAAAGGTTGTGTTATACTCTTTGCCGTAGGCAATGAGGGTGAAAATGTTATCAATCAATATGCGCAGCACCCTGATGTCATTGCTGTGGCGTCTTCAACAAGTGAAGATGAATATGCAGACTATTCAAACCGAGGTGACAATATTACCGTTTGTGCACCCAGCAATGGGGGAAATTTTCCTGTATTAGCAGCCAGAGCCTCATGGGACGAAGGCAATACGGACGAAAAGGGGGCAGCCCGATGGTATTATGCAGATGGCATTGATAGAGGTCCTTATCTGCAACATTTTGGCGGCACTACGGCTTCGGTCAGTATAGTAGGTGGTATCTGCGCTTTGATACTTTCAGCCAATGAAAACTTAACGGCAAAAGAAGTGAAACAAATATTGATAAACACAGCCGATAAAATAGGCAGCCCCTCTGATTATGATGCGAATGGGTATTCCAAAAAATTTGGCTATGGGCGGGTCAATGCGGGGAAAGCGGTGAAAATGGCAGTAAATAAAAAACATTAAGAAACCTTGCATTTTAAAAAGTCTTTTTCTTAGCTTTATGGTGAAAACGCATTACAGTAAAAAATGTAAAAATATTGTTTCACTAAAACCAAATCACCATGAAAGCAGAAACAACACTCGTCATTAACAAACCCGTTGTCTTGGTTTGGAATTTTTTTGACAATCCCGACAATTTGGGCAAATGGCTCACGGGTTTCAAACGGTTTGAACATGTCAGTGGGCAGGTAGGGCATATTGGCTCAAAAAGCCGCCAAATATATGAGGAGCGCGGGCAAGAGATTGTGCTGGATGATGAAATAACTGCCCGTCAGAAATATCACCATTCTGCCGCAAAATTGACACATAAAACGATGACCGCTCTTTTTGATGTCGTTTTCACAGACCTTCACGATGGGCGTACGCAAGTGATAATTTCGAGTGATATGACGTTCCATACTTTTTATTACAAATTGATGTCACCTTTTATCGGT
>JAYUQN010000040.1:0-2324 GCA_043756725.1 Saprospiraceae bacterium | reverse complement strand
GATAGAGGTTTTAAAACAGATAAAAGCCCGAGTGACGGCAATTGGCAATATGGCTATGATGCGAATGGCAATCTAAAATTTGATTTTAACAAAGGAATCGTCAATATCTGGTACAATCATTTAAATTTGCCATCGTTTGTTTACTTTACACATGGGCGACAAATTACCTTCAACTACACGGCAGATGGGGAGTTGTTGCGCAAAACAACCTATAACCCCGGTGATAATACGAGTTCTTGGATGGAGTATGTGAACGGCACGGAGTACAAAAACTGGGTCTTAAATCGCCTACCGCACCCCGAAGGCTCGGTTATCAGAAATGACGCTGGGAATTATGAATACGAATACACGCTCAAAGACCATTTGGGCAGCAATCGGGTGGTTTTCAGAGACAAGGACAATGACCGCATTATTGACACATCTGACATCAAACAAATCAACCACACGTATCCTTTTGGGATGGATATGGAGGGGAATTGGAATGGGTCGTTTGCAGGCTCGGGTACTTCTGGTAATTCTTATAAATACAATGGGAAGGAGTTTAATAATGATTATGGGTTGGGATGGTATCATTATGGGGCGCGGTTTTATGACCCTGCTATTGGGCGTTTCCCTTCGGTTGATAGATTTACTGAAAAATACTTGAATTTCTCACCTTATCAATATGCTTCTAATAATCCAATAAAATATATAGATGTTAATGGTGATAGTACTGGTGTTTTGATGTATGGAGGAAAAGGTGAAGAAAAAACAAGAATAATTTATGAAGATAAATTGAATGGAGTACCAGTACAAGATGGTAACTTGTTTATAATTAAGAGTTCAACCGATATTGATTTGCCTACTTTCAAAAGCTTTAGTGAACTCACTGAATATCTGAAAGAAAATAATCAACCAGAAGCATTAGTTCAAGCATCAAGTTCTAACCCAGACCAATATAATTCAAAAGGTAAAATGTCATGGTTATTATCGGTAGGGCAAACAGAACGATATATAAAAGCAATAATGAATACTATAGGAATGCAAACTGGGCATTATAGTTTAAAGAGAACTAATCATTCTGAAGTTGCTTTTGGATTTGATATACCTTTAGGTAATGATGGAGCCGTTTCAAAATTCAAAGGACCAATTGAATTTCGTTACTCAGGTCATTCAAGAATTCAAAGATTATACGGAAGTTACTACGCATTATCTAATTCTCTTGGTCATGAAAAATCTCATGAAGGAGACTGGATAGACTTACAAGGGATTAAAGGTAGCCCTAGAATTCCTAATACAGAGCAAACTGCATGGAGAAGAGAATTACAAAATGTAAATTCACATCCTCAACTTTATCCTCAATTTTACAGAGAAGAAGTGATTAAGAATGCTAAAAAACATGTTGGACAATGAAATATAGAATAATCGTCTTATCAATAATTGTATTTGTTACCAATAACCTTTTTGCTCAAAAAAGTGAAGTTGATAGTTTATTAATTTTCATGAAGTCTTTTATGACTGTTGAGCTAAAAGAACAATATTACAGGCTTAGTTGGGTAGACTCTTCTTCGATAAACGTAAATTTTTCTGATTCTACTTTTATTGGAGATATTAAAAGAGATATTTATCTTATAAAGTATGAATCTATAGTTAAGCTCAATGATACAACGTGGGTTTGTCGCCAATTTTCATATAAGAACAATGATATTGGTGGAATATCTATACCTAATCATGGAGCCTATAAAAACTTTTATTTGATTTGGTCAAATTCAAAAATAATTTTAGATTTCTATGAAGATAATTATATAGAATCTATAATTTGTTTTAGTCGTTGTAAAATTAGGTTGAGTAGAAAATACGAATATCAAGAAGAATTAATTGAATATGGAGTAAGTTTTTGAAACCCGTTCTTTCAATGTTCAATTGCCAGCTCGCCCCCCATCTTCAACCAAAGAACGGGGCTGCTCGTTAGGCCAGCTCGCTTGAGGTCTTCCACCAAAGAACGGGGCTGCTCGCGAGCGTTTGCAAACGCAATGTGGCATATTTTGCAGGTCTCTCCAAAGGAGTCCTATGGACTGACCTGCGAGTAAAATATTGATAGTCAATAAGTTGCAAATACTGAGGGGTATGTTTTTTACTTGAATTAAGATTTTTAGGATTATAAGGATTCTATAGGATTTTAGATGTTGACAAGCGCGTGTGTCAACATCTAAAATCCTATTAAATCCTTATAATCCTAAAAATCCTAATTCAAGTAAAACCAAACACAAAACGGCATAATCTACAATCATTAAAAACAACAACAAACACCATGATAAAATACATGACAAGCCTCGTGCTGCTTT
>JAYUQN010000039.1:0-6063 GCA_043756725.1 Saprospiraceae bacterium | reverse complement strand
GAGACGTTGCAGTGCAACGTCTCTACGTGGTTCATTTTAACAAGGTTATTGAAAAAAATGCCCTATTGCACACAAAAAATTACAGCAACAAAAATTTTAATTAAAAAAAACAAAAAATGTATAAAATACTTCTGTTCACACTTCTTATAAATTTCACGGCTTGTTTCAACGCTCAAGAGATAAAACACCGTCCAACCAATGCAGATACAAATGCTGCTATACCTGTTTCATTAAAAACAAATGACAATATGACATCTCGATTTTTCGATTTCAAAATGCGGTCTATTGACGGTGAAGAAGTTGCTTTTTCACAGTTTAAAGATAAAAAAGTTATTGTTCTCAATGTCGCAAGCGAGTGTGGTTATACCCCTCAGTATGCCGATTGGGAAAAATTTTACAAAGAGAATAAAGAAAAAGTGGTCGTCTTAGGTTTTCCTTGCAATCAGTTTATGGGGCAAGAGTCGGGTGACAATGCGGCCATCAAATCTTTTTGTCAAAAAAATTATGGCGTGACGTTTCCAATGTTTGAAAAAGTGGATGTAAAAGGCGATAAAAAATCACCCCTTTACGCATGGCTGACCGACAAAAGCCAAAATGGATGGAATGAACAAGAGCCGTCCTGGAATTTTTGCAAATATTTGATAAATGAAAAAGGCGAATTGGTGGAGTTTTTTGCTTCTAAAATAACGCCTGAGAATGCGGAATTTCAAGCGGCTTTTAAAAAATAAAACTTAGATTTTTAAAGTAATTACCCTATGTCTTTATTTGGAAATTTTGCGAGAATAAATTATCTTTGTTTTCAAAATAATTAAAAAATGTCCGTAGCCACTATTTCACGGCAAAAACCTACTGTTCGAGAAAAAGCTATTCGTCGCCCTAAGACAATGGCTGAATTTCTTATTTGGAATCCCCGAGATGGCTTCAAATATGAATGGATTAATGATAACATACTAAAACTCCCCAAGATGATTACTGCCAAGCAAGCCCACATTGTAGATAATCTTCTTAGAGCTTTTACGAAAACCAAAGCTTATGCAAATGGCGATTCTTTATTACCAGAGTTGAAAAGCGTCACACTCGAAGAACAAGTTCGTGCGCCCGATATAGCGTATGTTTCTTTGAAAGAACGGGTTGCAATGGCTGAAAACAAAACGCCTACTCCTCGTTTTGTTATTGAAATCATTTCTCAAACAGACAGTTTGTATGATGTAGATTTGAAATTAGAAGAGTATTTTAAAGCAGGCATCCAAATTTTATGGCATATTTTGCCCGATTCTGAAAAGGTGTATGTCTATACTTCTCCTATTCAAGTAACAGTTTGTAAAGACAATATTTCATGCTCTGCGGAGTCTGTTATCGAAGGGTTTTCAATACCTGCAAAAGCTATATTTAAGAAACCAAGTCTTTATTGAAATATGAAAGCTATTGACAAGGAGGCTGTCTCAAAAGATGTAATCAAAAAAAGATATCGAAATATTATGTTTTTTGAGCTGCAACTTGCGTCAAGTTCAAAACTCTGTCCATTACCCTATTTATCCCTATGGGACAAGTTCTCTGAACCTAAAAACCCGAAGGGTTTGAACATGAATAACCCGCGATGCAATCGGGGGGCAACGTGCAGGAACGTTTGATACAAACCCGAAGGGTTTGAATGTGATAATGTAAATTGGGCACGCAAATTCAAACCCTTCGGGTTTGTAGCACTCTTTCCACCGCATGACCCCTTGATTGCATCAAGGGTTATTCACGTTCAAACCCTTCGGGTTTTTGGGTTTTGACACTTGTCCCATAGGGATAAATAGGGTAATGGACAGAGTTCAAAACTTGACGCAAGTTATTTAGCAAAAAGCGCAATAATATTAGGCTTTTGTTTTAGTTGAAACCCTTTTGAGACAGCCTCGTACTTTACTTTTTCACTACAAACGCCTCAATCCGTCTATTTTTAGCTTTCCCTTCCTTTGTGCTGTTATCTTCTACAGGTTTTGCCATGCCGAACCCAGCGGTTGTCATACGAGCATTAGCAATGCCATTGTCGGTCAAATATTTTTTAACAGCGGCGGCACGGTCTTCGGAGAGTTTTTTATTTTTTTCTTCTTGCCCCACATTGTCAGTGTGCCCTTCAATTCTAATTTCCACTTTTGGATAGGCTTTCATAATTTTCACCAAATCCCCCAATTGCTTTATTGAGCTTTCTGTCAAATCTGCTTTGCCTGTGGCGAAGTTGACATTGTCGAAAGTCAAGGCTTTGTCGGGGTCGAGGGTTGGGCTTTTAATATCTTCATACAATTTATCAAGGAAAGAACCTGTTGCTACTTTCAAATCGCCTAATTCGGGCAAGGCAAGGGATTTTAAAGAATCCACTTTCAATATCGGCAATTGGTCAAAAACAATGGGCGTTGTAGCAGGTGGCTCTGGGGCATTGGTGTTGCATTTTTTAAGATAAAGCAAGCCCAAAACGCCCGCCACCAATAAAATCAGCCAGGGTAAAAGGCGACTAAACAGGGATTTTTCATCAACCCTATTTTCAGCCGCTTCAATAGCCCGTTTTGATGCTGTAACCGTCTGTGGTACTGAGGGGGTGTTTAAATTCAAGTTGGACAAGCCTAAAACGCTCTTCAATCCCGTAGGCAATGTCGTTTTCAACAAGTCTATTTGGCTACCCATCAGGCTGGACAGACCATAAACGCCTGTGTTTTCACCCAACACTTCTTTGCCAATCGCGCTCATAACAATGGGGGTAATCATACCCATCAAACCCGAGGCTGCGCCTGTTTTGATACGGGCAAAGGAGGCAATCCAGTCCATAATGGCACTGGTTTTATTGCCAAAAAGCCCTTCGTTCACCTTGTCGCCATAGTTAATCAAACCTTGCGTAGCCGAGCCGCCACCGAGTAAAATGGTTAGACCATCGGCGATACTGCCATCGAGTTTATCGGCTTTGAGGGTGTTTAAAAAATTTTCCGCGCCTGCTTGGTTGGCTACTTGGTTGGCAATGCCACTGATGGCAGTAGGTAAGGCAACATCCATTGCCTTTTGGGTGGTTTGAATGTCTTCTTCGAGAAAGTCAGCGATTTTTTTTAATAATTGACCACTGATTTGGTTTTGTACAAGAGTAAAAAGATTGGTTGCCATAGCGTTATTTTTTAAATTATTTTATTTCAAAATCTATGTCAAATTGACACTCATTACATCAACATCCCTGATTTTAACATCAATATGCTCTTTCAAAGTTGTTGCCAACGACAAACCCACATAATCGGGTTGAATGGGGAACGACTTATGTTTTCTATCCACCAAAACAGCAATTTCAATTTTTTTCGGTAAAATATCCATAAGTGGTTTCAAGGCATAAAAAAGAGAACGTCCTGTGTTGGCAACATCATCTACCACGATGATGGTTTTGCCTTTCACAGCGTCTAAAGGCATTTCTAAAACAATAGGATTGGCAATGGGTGCAGCGGGGCTTATGCGAATACGGGTCAACGTGATGGGTATCGTAGTGCGTTCCTTCAAGCCTTGCAAGAGCAGTTCTGCCATCGCCAAACCGTTGTTGTTGATACCTGCCAATATGATTTCGGAGGCATCAAAATTGCGCTCCAAAATTTCGATGGTCAGTCGTTTTATCTTTTGACGTATTTGTATATCGTTTAATATCAGCATAAATTGTTGTTTACTAAGATATGCAATAGGTTTTCACTACGGCACTGCAAGGTTACGGTGCAAATTTGGTTAAAAATGAGAAATTTTTTAAAAATGTTTAATTTAAAATGCCCGTTCTAAGAAAATTTATTGAAAACAGTTTATTTTACGGGCTAATTTGACACTCATTTCAGATAAAATATTGAACGATAGTGAAATCCCTACTAAATCGAGACTTAGGGAAGTAAAAATAAAAACTTCAAATATGACTCAAGCCATTTTCATTCTCATTACGGTTGTCGCGTTTTCTTATGCTTGGCGCAATTTTATGACCGTTCGCCGCAATATCCTTTTGGGACACGATGAAAAAATAGAAGGCAGCACGGCTGTGCGTTGGCGCAATATGCTTACGGTGGCTCTTGGGCAGAAAAAAATGTTCAAATTGACCATTGCTGCCGTTCTACATTTGTTTATATACGTCGCATTTGTCATCACTCAGATAGAGTTGATTGAAATATTTGTGGATGGCACCTTTGGTTCTCATCGCTTTTTTGCGCCTTATTTGGGCGGTTTTTATACTTTTATCATCAGTTTCATTGAAATATTGAGCGTTTTGGCGTTTGTGGCAACTGTTGCTTTTATAGCAAGGCGTTTTGTGTTAAAAGTAGAGCGTTTTCAAAAGCCCGAGCTGAAAGGGTTTCCCAATTTTGATGCGGCAGTGATTTTAACCCTTGAAATTCTCTTGATAATTGGCATATTTTGCATGAATAGTGCAGATACAGTTTTACAACAAAAATTGCCTAATGAATACCATCACACAGGCTTTTTTGCTGTAAGTGGTTGGCTGGGTCCCGCTTTTTTGAGTTCTTGGGACCCCCATTTATTGGTGGCTTTGGAGCGGTTTGGTTGGTGGTTGCACTTTTTTGTGGTCTTGGGTTTCTTGAATTATTTGCCCATTTCAAAACATCTGCATATCCTGTTGGCTTTTCCAAATACCTATTTTGCGCGCCTCAACCCACGCGGTGAAATGGAAAACATGCCCGCTATCAGCCATGAAGTGCGCAATATGTTGGGCATGCCTGCACCCGAAGGCGTTACCCCCCCTTCCCATGGGGACTCCTATGGAGCAGTATCTGACAGTGAAATACCTGTTTTTGGCGCAAACGATGTCTTTAGTTTAAGTTGGCGAAACATCATGGACGCTTACAGTTGTACGGAATGTGGACGTTGCACAGCCGCTTGTCCCGCCAATATAACGGGTAAAAAACTCAGCCCTCGAAAAATCATGATGGATGTGCGCGACCGTGCCGAAGAAGTGGGTAAAAAATTAGATAGTGGTGATATTCGATTGATTAACAAGGAATTGCACCCGAACGATACTGTTTTAACAGCACAGAATTTCACGGATAATAAATCTATTTTTGATTATACAACGCCCGAAGAAATCAATGCTTGCACGACTTGCAACGCCTGTGTCGAAGCCTGTCCTATTTTGATAAACCCTTTGGATATCATCTTGCAATACCGTCGCTATGAAATTTTGATGCTTTCACAAGGACCCACCGATTGGCTACCGATGTTTACAAGTATTGAAAACGGTGGCTCGGCGTGGCAAATGTCTATTGAGCGAGATGCTTGGGTGAATGACATAAAATGACATTTGTTTGTTTGATAAAAAGGATTATATTTGCAACTTTATTGTTAATCTCTAAAACTCATTTTTCACTAAAAAATTTCAAAAAATGGAAAACAACGAAATTCTCGACCAGGGGTTTAATGCCCCTTTAACCCAAGCAGGTGGTTTGACCTCAGAAGACAAAACCTATCTCGAAACGGCTGCCAAATGGGCTAAATTTTTAGGTATTATGGGCTTTATTTTCACAGGCTTCTTTGTGCTTGCTGGCTTTGCGATGATGGCAATGGGAAGTGCCATGACTTCTTCTTTACCGGGTAATTCACCTTTTTCGGGCGGCATGTTTGGTGCAGGCATAGGCATATTGTATCTCCTTCTTGCACTCCCCTACTTTTTTATTTCACTCTACATGTATCGTTTTGCTACTAAAACACAAAATGCGCTTTATTCCTCTAATGATGCTGCCATGACAGACGCTTTTAAAAACCTCCGCAATTATTTCCGCCTTATGGGCATTTTAGTGGTTGCGATTTTAGTATTGTATGTGGCTATTATGGTTTTTGGTATTGGTGCCGCCGCAATGATGCGTTAAGTGTTTTATGGGAAATATGAAAAAAAGCCTCGAGTTTCACACACTTGGGGCTTTTTTACTGAGGGGGGTAAATAATATTGAAAAATTCGTTTCAGAATAGTATCTTTGTAAAATAAAATATTAAGTTATGGATTGGAAAAATCATATTACCTCTGACCCTGCTATTATGTTTGGAAAACCTGTTGTCAAAGGAACCCGT
>JAYUQN010000038.1:0-2333 GCA_043756725.1 Saprospiraceae bacterium | reverse complement strand
TTGTGGTACATAAAGTTATAACTTATTGATTATCAACATTTAGGAAATTTTAAAAATTTCCTAAATGTGCGCTTGTACCACAAAGTAGATAATTCCGTATATTAATTTCAAAACTAGACAGCTGTTTTAAGCAGACTGTAATTCTTCGATTTTATTTGGAAAAAGTTGTTCTAAAAAAGCTTTTAGCTTAACCATTTGGTCTTCACTTGGATTAAAAGCATAACAACGCAACAATTCTGCTTGCAAGGGGGTCAAATTCTCCTCTTTGAAATTAGATAGGCGATTTTTATAATATTCTTCTGGCATACCTGCTCTAATTAAAGTTTCCTTAGCTTTTGCCACTTTTTCAGGAAAATGAATAGTCGTGTCTATATCGTTGTTAATCACTACATTAGGTCTTAAAATTATATTTTTATTTAACATTTTTTCCATGACATGTCTATTTTCGTTTAATTAAAAAAGAAGTATAAGTCTGATTTTTCTCAAATTTATACCATTTATTATTTACATCTTCTCCATAAATATCAAAGTCTTTATTCAATTCTTCAAAGAATATAGTAATAGCCATGCGATATAAACGGGTTCTTACTTTTGTACTTCCTTCAATAATTATCCACGCTTTTGGGAATACGTTTGTAAATTGATAAATACTGTTAACAACAGTTACCAAGACTTTTTGTTTGTCTTTATTGTCTGTTATTATAATATCATTAATTTCTCCTGTTTCTTCATTTTTATCACCAAATGCAAGATTATAAATGCCGTCGCTGTGAATAATCTTGTATTCAATCCGTTTTTTAATACGCCCTTTAGGTCCTTCACTTATAAATTCAAAAGCCATAAAGGTAGAATCTGCTTCTAATTGGTATTGTTCTAATCTCATAGAGGTATGCCTTTGGTTAAAAATTTTGTAATGACAAATATACGCTTTTTTTACTAAAAATTGCCTTTAATTTGTAAAATTTCTGCATTTTTATGTGAAGCAAACTTGTATTTATCTTTATTTTCTTGAATACTTTTGAAAAAAAGCGGTATTTTCATTTAACCCTTCATAATAAAAGAAAATTTCGCCCTGAACTTTTCTCAATCTGTTTTCATCAATCATCAATTGCAAAAAAGATTCCGCTGGTTTGTATGTTCCTAATTTGAGTAGAACACCGGGCGCTATCAAGGTTTGTTTGTCCATTGGAATTTGGGAAAAAAGTTTTGCTAACTCGTTGCTATAAGCAGTCATATCATACCGATATAACTGCGGTGAAATTAAATCTACCCACCCTTCCTTGACCCACGTGGGCCAATCTTGCAAATATTCTGTTTTTGAAAAAGGATACACACTTGGCGACATAGCTACTTTTATACTGGGACGAATGGCTTTTATTTCAGTATAAATGCGTTTGGCAAATAAATTGAGTTTGCCTGCGCGCCAATCTACCCACGCGACGTCTGTTTTAGGATGAGTGGGTTCTGCCCCATTGTTTTCTTTTTTATATTGTGCAACAACTTCTGGGTTGTAGCCACATTCAGAAGGCAAAGCGGGTAAGCGGTCGTCGCCTTGAATACCATCCAAATCAGGGTATTTAATAACGACTTCTTTCAAAAGCGACATCATAAAGTTTTGTACGGAGGGGTCAAAAGCGTTCATCCATTTGAAACCGTTTTTGCTCACGACATTCCCATCTTGCCCTAAAGCTGCCCATTTAGGGCGCATTCTTAAAATATGTTCACCTAAACCACTGTTTTCAGCGGCAAACCCGTATTCCATCCACGCATATACTTTAATGGTGTCGGCATGGGCGGCATCGAGCAATTCACGCAAAGGGTCTCGACCATTTAACGCTTCATCAATAGGAATACCAAAGGTATCTTGCATCACTTTTGACGGATAGAGGGTACGCCCTTTATTCCACATCACGACAAATATGTGGTTAATCCCATTTTGACGGCATTTTTTCACCGCATTTTTAATACCCTCCGAAGAGTTCAAAACTTGGCTACCCACATTGGTGAGCCAAACCCCTCGCACATATTGTGAAATAGGAGGCAATCCTTCTGTTACAGGCGGCGTCACAACGACAGGCGTTGTCGGCTCATCTTTTTTACATTGCCAAATGATAACAGTTAAACACAGGAGGAACGTAATTAGGCTTAGTTTCTTTTGCATTGTAAAACGTTGGTTTTTAATATTTTATCGAAAATACTGAGGGGGGTAAAATAACGAATAATGAGTATTGAGGCATTGGTGTTCAAAAGATTTTGTTTAAACTTGAAAAGATGCATTCGTTCACAGGTTTAGTAAACAAAGAAAGTGCGGCACTTGCACTACACCGAGAAAA
>JAYUQN010000037.1:0-2335 GCA_043756725.1 Saprospiraceae bacterium | reverse complement strand
CCGCTGTCTTTTTAATTTCTAACTTGATGGAAAGGTCGTCGCAAAAAGCCTTATTTTTGTGTTATGAAATCTAAACAAAATCCCTACATCGCCCTTCTTACCACCGCTTGGCGATATGCCCGCAACGAGCGCAAACGCTACGTGTTGATATATTGTCTTTTTATTTGCGCCAATACGGTTGCCATGTTCAACCCCATTTTATACGGTTGGTTTATCAATAAAATACAGCAAGACAATGCCAACACGCTACAATACACCCTTTGGTTTGGCTTGTTTTTTTTAGGGTTGAAATTAGGCGAATGGGCATTTCATGGTCCCGCTCGAGTCATGGAACGCCAATTGGCTTTCAACCTTAGCCGCAATTTTTTAATGGAACTGTACCACCAAGCCTTGCATTTGCCCGTAAAATGGCACCAAGACAACCACAGCGGGGCAACCATAAACCGTATCCGCAAGGCGTATGAAGCCTTGAAACACTTTTTTCAAGATGGGTTTATGTACCTTCATGCCATTAGTAAATTTGTTTTTTCATTTGGGGCAATGCTCTATTTTTCACCGATTTTTGGCGGTATTGGCGTGTTAATGGGCGCATTTACAGTATGGGTTATTCTGAAATTTGACGAGCCTTTTATTGAAACATTAGAGGCGGTGAATGAAAAAGAACACCTCATTTCCTCTACACTTTTCGATAGCCTTTCCAATATCATCACGGTCATAACTTTGCGCCTTGAAAAAAGTATGGAGTCGGGTTTATTGGCTAAAATAAAAGACGTTTGGAAGCCTTTTCGTAAAAATGTGGTCATCAATGAGTGGAAATGGTTTGTGGCAGATACCCTTGTTACCTTGATTTATGTGGTGATTGCAGTAGGTTATGTGTGCCAACATTACGAAACGGGCAAGGTCTTTTATATCGGCAATTTGGTGATTTTATTGGGTTTTGTCAATCAGTTTACAAGCGTTTTTCACGATATTGCTTGGCAATACACCATGATAGTGCAGTACAATACCGATGTACAAACGGCTCGCAGCATCGGTGAAGCCTATAATTTGAATCATCGCCCCGATTTTGCTCAAGGTTTACCTGAAAAGTGGACGGCTATTTCATTGAAAAATTTGAACTTCTCGCACCGTGATACTTATGATGAAACGCATGCCCCACAGAGTTTGCACAATATCAATATTCAGTTTAAAAAAGGACAAAAAATTGCTTTGATTGGGGAGAGTGGGTGTGGTAAAAGTACGCTTTTGGCAATTTTACGAGGCTTGTATCCCCCCCTCAGTATAAAACCGTTTGAAATGCAGTTTTCAATAGACAATGAACTTGCGGACTTGGTACTGTTGAATGAATCAGTGACGCTATTTCCACAAGAACCTGAAATATTTGAAAACACGATTGAATACAATATTACATTGGGCTTGCCTTTTGATGAAAAAGACGTGTGGGATGTCTGCGATTTAGCCCATTTTTCAGAAACGGCGCGGCAATTGCCCAAGGGTTTGAAATCGAGTATTCAAGAAAAAGGCGTAAATTTGTCGGGTGGACAAAAACAGCGTTTGGCATTGGCAAGGGGTATTTTAGCGGCTCAAAGTAGTCAAATTGTCTTACTCGATGAGCCAACCAGTAGCGTTGACCCTAAAACAGAAATGCTGATTTATGAACAGCTTTTCAAGGCGTTTGCCGATAAAGTCTTAATTTCAGCCTTGCATCGGCTGCATTTGTTGCAGTATTTTGATTATGTATATGTGCTTCAAGAAGGTAAAATTGTCGAAGAAGGCACGTTTGAATGGCTTTATACTGAGGGGGTGGTTTTTAAGGAATTGTGGAAGCATCAAGAGATGAAAATGACAAAAACTGAAGATTTGCAATTGGACGATTAATAATTTTCACACGAATTTCACGAATGTTTACACGAATTTCACGAATTTAGATGTTGATTTAGATGTTGATTTAGATGTTGATTTAGATGTTGATTTAGATGTTGATTTAGATGTTGATTTAGATGTTGTTCAACATCTAAATTAGTGAAATTCGTGCAAACATTCGTGAAATTCGTGTTACCGATAATAGTTGCGAACCCCCTCAGTATTTTCAAGGTATTATATTAATTCAATTTTTTTTAACAATTTAGGAGAACAATTAAATGAACTGGACACAAGTTATTGACCCTTTAAACAATATTGGTCTATCGGCAATGTTAGCAGTCGTACCCATTCTTTTTATTTTCTGGGCTTTGATTATTAAAAAAATGAAAGGCTATCAAGCGAGTTTATTGGCGACCAGTTTAGCCATCGCTATAGCCATTTCAGCTTATGGAATGCCTTTAAAATTAGCTTT
>JAYUQN010000036.1:0-2336 GCA_043756725.1 Saprospiraceae bacterium | reverse complement strand
AAACGGACAGTGGCGAAGTTGCTATACTCAATCGCACAACCACCCGATTGGAATTGCTGGGTTTCAAAGATTTTAATCTCGGCAATTTGAGGCTGCCCGGCGTTGTTTTTCGCTATTCACCACCTATTAATGAACGCCATGCGCCTTTAGTTTACAATCTGCCCGCTATCTCTTTTGTCTCCAATTTCACGGCAACTATCCCAAGCAGTGTTTTACCAGATTCTCTTTTAACCCGTTTACCGATTCGTCCAGATTCTGTGCGCCTCAATTATCGCATCAGTCGTCAAGATAAAACAGATGCTTGGGGAACCATTTTGATACCCGGCGAAGCCTCTGGCATCCCTGTTTTACGCGAGCGGCGATTTGAAGAAAGCCAAATCCGTATCGAGGTGAAAGTAAGTATTTTTCCCTGGGTGGACATTACTTCTACCCTCATAGCAGCTCTGGGCAGCGATTTTAGACCTGAAAAAGATACCTCAATTAGCTATCATTTTTGGAGCAATACGACCAAACAACCCTTGCTCGTCATTCAAACCAATGGACGCGATTCGGTGCAATCTGTCAAATATAAATGGCAAGCTATTTTAGCAGTTATTAAAAATCAAGAGGATGAAAAAGATATGTCTTTGACGCTCTATCCCAACCCAAGTAAAATAAATGGTGAAACTCTATTGGATATAAAAAATTGCCACTCAACACATTATACTCTTTCTATTGTGGATGTGCAAGGTAAAACGGTTTCCTCCATTTCAAATAAAACACCTTCTTTTGAAACATTTTCAGTAAAAATACCGCCCCTGTCGAGTGGTTTATATTTCATAAAATTTTTATCTGATAATGTTTTGAAAACGGTGAAATTGGTGGTGACTGACTAATATTTTTTGTTGCTGTAATTTTTCGTGGGCAATTGTAGAGACGTTGCAGTGCAACGTCTCTACGTGGTTCATTTTAACAAGGCTAATGTAAAAAAATGCCCGATTGAACATAAAAAATTACAGCAACTATTTTTTTATAGTTTTATTATAAACATTTCTCTCTGACAAGTAGTGTCAAAATCTTTATTTTTTCCAAAGGAATCCCTATGGGAAACCCATTATTCTCATTACTTATAAATCTTTTTACAATCCTTATGGAATTTTTAAACAGGCTGCATCTTATGAAAGTGAATTCATCATTTATCATTCATCTTTCATCATTCTCTAAACCCATTCAGCCATGTTTAAAATGTCATCCTTACTCCTCATGTTGTTTTTACCGTTTCATTTTAACGTAAAAACGGATTCAACACCCCCCCTCAGTATAAACCCTCATTTTTCAGAAAAAAATGAAAAACAGAAGGGTAAAATACAAATCGCCCTCTTGCTCGACACCTCCAACTCGATGGATGGTTTGATAGACCAAGCCAAATCCCAACTCTGGAAAATGGTCAATAAACTCGCCTCTGCTAAAAAAGAAGGCGAATATACGGATATTGAAATCGCCCTTTTTGAATACGGCAACGACAATCTCGCTATGGGCGAAGGCTATATTCGAATGATTAGCAGCTTATCAAAAGACGTGGATGGGCTTTCAGAACAGCTTTTTAAACTGAAAACACAAGGCGGTAGCGAATATTGCGGCTGGGTGATTGGTGATGCTGTTTCAAACCTAAAATGGTCAGATGATGATAAAGACCTCAAACTCATCATCATTGCGGGCAACGAACCTTTTGATCAAGGTCCCAAAGATTTCAGAGAAACCTGTAAACAAGCTGATAAAAAAGGCATTATTATCAACACCGTTCACTGTGGAGATTGGAAAACAGGCGTAGAAACCCATTGGAAAGATGGTGCAGACATCACCAAAGGCAAATATTTGAACATTGAAACGGATCGTAAAATTATCCATATCCGTACGCCTTATGATGATATTATGATTCAACTGAATTTGAGGCTCAATAAAACCTATCTCGGCTACGGTTCGCACGGCTCAAAAATGATGGAACGTCAACAAGCGCAAGACTCCAATGCTGCTACTTATGGTGTTGCTAATGCCGCTTCACGCACGGCTTACAAAGCCAAAGAACAATATAAAAACAGCGATTGGGATATTGTAGATGCCGCTGATGATAAAAAAATTAGCGTCGAAAAAATGAAAAAAGAGGAATTACCCGAAGAAATGCAGAAAATGAGCGGCGAAGAGCGTAAAATTTATATTGAAAAACTCAGTAAAGAACGGGAAGCTGTGAAAAAAGAAATTCAAGAAATAGATAAAAAAATCCAAGATTTCACTGTCAAAGAAATGAAAACGAAGGGTGAAACGCTGACTTTGGATAAGGTGATGGAGGAAGCGGTTGT
>JAYUQN010000035.1:0-6080 GCA_043756725.1 Saprospiraceae bacterium | reverse complement strand
GAATAAACTCTTGTTCCCGTTGTTGTATACTGAAAATCTTCTTAACTTTCGTATAATCTGTTGCAATATTTGCATCCAACATTCTGCGTGGATATTGTTGCTTTTTTTCATAATGTGAGGCAAAATACATAATCATATCCGAATTATACAAGCGTTCTTCGGCTTCTTCGTGAAATAAATAACCATTGTACCATTCTCTTAAATCCGCTAAAATAGTAGGTAAATTGGCTTCTGCTGCCCCAACTTTTCCGAGTATATGAGCCACTTCTGCTTCTTTAAAACCCATTATATCATGAAATTCTAATTCTTGATTGAGGCTTGACGAGATATTAAATCCACTTGTCATGGCATCAATGGTCAAGGGTGAAACGCCTGTTGCAAAAAAACGCTGTACAACACCTTCATTGGCTGCATTTTTTATCATTTCATAAAACTTCCGAACAAAGCCCGTCCGCCCAAGAATTGACATAAACCGCTCCGTATCAAGACCCACTAATTCATTCGCAAACTGGTCATATTCATCTATTAAAATATAGATGGGAAGGGGGATTTTCTTATTTTTATAAAAATCAAAAAATAACTGCAACATATTGGCAGGCATATCTATGGTTTCGATTTGTTCTCGTTCTTCTTCTGTAAAATAAGTAGAATAAGCACTCATACAATTGAGAATACCCGATTTAACATTTGCCCGAAAACCATTAAACGTTGAAGCATCCGTTTCAACATCAATGCCAGCAAATTGCAAACGCATAACCATATAACTATTCCGTAAAGAAGTAGGCTTTTTACCAATCGCCAGATTACCAAAAAGTGTATCAAATTTATCTTTATGCTCCACTCCATAATAATATTGCAGAATAGAAAGCCACAGCGACTTTCCAAAACGACGTGGACGAACAAGAATCAGGTTTGTATTGCTCTGATTTTCCATCGTTTCAATAAAAGCCGTTCTATCTATAAACAGTTTCTGTTCTGTTATCAAGGTTTTAAAATCCGCTTGAGCGTAACCAATAATTGACCTCATCTTAAGTTTGATTGAAATAAATTGAAAAGGTAAAAATACATCAATTTCAATAGGCAATACAGCTATATCGCAATTTACTACCTCTGTATAATTGAAATTCGTACAAATTTCGTGTAATTTGTTTAAAAATCTACTGCTTTAGCATTGTTAAAATCTAAAACGTACAGAATGAAAAGCCCGTAAGCCCGTTTTTAATTAAAAATTACAACATGAAAAAAATCCTAATCGCCCTTTTTTTACTCTCAAACAACCTTACAGCACAAGGCATCTCCTTTGAAACCGAGTGGAAAACCGCCGTTGCCAAAGCCACAAAAGAAAAGAAATTGATTTTTATCCACGCCCATAATGCGTGGTATCATACGTCAAGATATTATGAAAAAGGTGTCTTTCCAGACAGTGCTGTTGGTCTTTTTTACAACACAAATTTCATCAATTTAATATGCAATACCGAAAAAGATTGGGGCATCAAAGCTGCCAAGCACTACCAAATTATCGGTTCTCCAACCTTTCTTTTCATCCATCCCGAATCTTTAGAAGTCTATTATCGGATAACGCATCACAATTTTAACCCTAAAGACTTCTTGGAACAAGGCATAACGGCTAATCGAGAACGCAATGCACCCCCCCTCAGTATAATGACCTCCGACTATGACGCAGGTAAGCGAGATATGGGTTTTTTAAAAGCATTGATGCAGCGAAAAGCGAATCAAAATCTTGATTGTACTAAAGAGTTTTTTGAGTTTATCCGCATTTTTTCAATAGATGATTTGGTGAAAGATTATCGAATAGGGTTTGGCGAGGTGAAAGTCAAATATGGGAGTCCTGAATACTTACGGCTCAAAAGAATGAAAAAGCCTAATACGCATGCTTCGGATGCCATCGGCTATATTTTAATGGCAAGCGTCAATGCCATAATGGATACGGCTGTTAAACGGAAAGATGCCGCTTTAATGGAACGCATGCTCAGTGAAATGCGCGTATTGGAATTATCTGATAAAAAACTCGACAATATTCGGATTGATTTTTTTCATAAAATAGGCGATTCAATACAAGCTTTTAATTATACCGAAATCTATATGACGCAATATATGCTGGCTGAAACGGTGAAATCCATCCGACAGCAAGATTCTGTCTCTTATCAAAACAGTATGCAATATTATTTGACGGGTAAAAAAGACAGTTTGGAGGATAAAACGGAATTTGAATTTCAAAAAATGATAAATACTAATCAGCATGCTCGTTTGATTCAGTCTCAAATTGAACAGTTGATGATGCCCCTCGTTTTAAAAGTAAAAAATAAGGAATCTTTGAAAAAAATGCTCTTCTGGTCAAACTATGCCTTAGAACTTGAACCTATCTCTTCAATTTCTATACAAAATCAAGCGATTTTGCTGTATAAAAATGGTGAAACCCAAAAAGCCATTCCTCTTTTTTCAAAAGAAATTGATAGATTGAATAAAACGAAAATTGAAAATGATAACAATAAAATGGCTGATAGACTTATGGCTATGAAAGAGCAATTAGAAAAAATGAAGAAGGGAACACTTTAAAATTGCCGTAACAACTTAGCCGTATCACGGACTTTAGTCCGTAAACGTTTAAAATCGTCATTCATTAGACATTCACGGACTGAAGTCCGTGGTACGGCTAAGTCGTTACAAATTTAAAACACCGTGTTCCTAATTCTTAATTTCAAATAAATAATATGTATTGAAAATTTTGCAACTCTCTATAAATGGTTTATATTTGTTTGAAAATCTAAAACGACAAACAAAACTATGAGATTTGAAACCTACGAATAATATGAGTTGGGATATTTTTGAAAAAAACAATAATTATTCGGCATTTTTAATAACATTAAAAAATGAATAAAGTTAAAGAAATAGTTAAATCTAAACAATATAAGCAACTTGGCATCACCATCAATCCAGAATTAAATAAATATGATGATGTTGTCATGTTTCCAAAAAAATTAGAAGAAGCAAAGGAAACATTTGCAAAATATGGCATACCCGAAAACTTGGCAAACAAATCCTTATTAAAAGGATATAAACACAATTTTTGGACAACGGGCGTTTTAAGCTGTCTCGATGCCAAAGAAAATACTTATGTTTTTGTTTCAAAAACGAAAGATAATCTTACTGAAAACCATTATACTATCTCAATAATACCAGAAACTTTGAAAACTTTAGTTAAAGATTATTTAGGTGAAAAAATTAAAGTTCATATTAAACCTGTTGTTCAAGAAGGAAATCAATGGTTGTATGAATTAATTGATTTAAGAGCTTTATAAGTTTACCCCCCTCAGTAATTTTATAAAAAATCAAATTTTTAATGACAGTTTCAAATTTATTCGGCGAAAAAATTATTAAGGTGCGCCACATACCTGAAATGCTCATTGCTGAAACATTGCAAGGAAAACCTATCTATTATAAAGACTACAAAAAAGTATTATCGAGAAAACTAAAACAAAACGATATTATGGGCATTAGCGATGTTCAAGGATTTTTTACCAATTTGATAAAAGACCATTTGACACCTCTTTTAAAAAAAGACTACAAAGTTTTAGCGGGTGAGTTAGGTTTACATCTTCAACATCAAGACAATGTCTCGGTTGATATTGCAGTTGTCTCTCGCGATTTGTATCAACCCAGTCGTTTTAAAGGTAAATACCTTGATTATCCCCCTCAAATAGTTGTTGAAATAGATATAAATATTGACCCAATTGAAAGTTTTGGGAACAATACAGAATATGTGAATATCAAAACGCAAGCCCTTTTGAATTTTGGCGTTCAGCAAGTTATTTGGGTTTTCACCAGAAGCCGTAAAATAATGGTGGCTGAAAACAATAGCGCATGGCTAACGATGAATTGGAAGGATACAGTTACTGTTTTAGGACATACTTTTTCAATTGAACAATTAATTGAAGAAGATGGCTTTGACCCCATGACTTTATTCATAAACCAATAAGGTTTATATCATCGTTAAAAGCGATAAGCCAACGCCTGTGGCTATTGCCCCAATTTTCTGCCAACTGATACTATGCTCGTCTGTACTATCTATTTCAAAAAGAATTGTCGTTGAAATATGAAGCAAAGAACCCACCACTACTGCAATGATTTTACGCAAGGTATCATTTTGAAAATCAATAACTTGTGTTAAAAATGCGCCTAATGGAGACATTAAGGCGAACAGAATCAAACACAGCCATACCACTTTTTTTTCAAAATGACTCATCAATAAAAGCAAGGTCAAGGCAAAGGCTTCGGGGGCTTTGTGCATGATAACACCGTAATAAAGCGCAAGGTGATTATGGGTTTCACCGTTGATATTTTCATGAAAATGGTCGTCTATACTGAGGGGGAGTCCTTCGATGAAAGCATGAACGGATAAGCCGATCATGACTTGAAGAGCGAAATAGGGGCGGTTGTTGTGATGGTGGTCGTGAATATGTCCATGCTCGACACCGAGCGAAAGGCGTTCTAAAAAAATTTGAATAAAAAAACCTGCCAGCACCCATAAACCAATCTGCCCACCGCCATTTGAATAGGCATCAGGTATCAAATGAAGCACTATTATGCCTAAAATATACGCCCCTACAAAGGATAAAACCAATTGCAACACCCGCAGGTTTTGGCTTTTAAACTGAAAAGCAACAAGCCCACCTATCAAAACGGCTATGAAAAGTATGAAATATTGAATAATAGTCATGTAATACTGAGGGGGTGTTTTAACACATATTTTTCATATAAAAATGACCCTAAAAAGCCTATCGAGCTACCTAATAAGGCACCACACATCACATCGAAAGGATAGTGAACGCCGACATAAACCTGCCCCAAAGCGATAGTTGCCGCCCACCCTACTAAAATCCATTTTATTATTTTATTGTTTTTAAAAAAAGTAAAAAACAAAAAAACAGCGGCTGCAAAATGATTGGTGGCATGTGAAGAAGTGAAACTGTAACCACTGCCACAAGGTACTAAAAGTTTCACTTTATCTTTAATATTAACATCATTGCAAGGGCGAGCGCGGGCAATTGATTTCTTGATAATTTTACTACTGACTGTATCTGAAATGCCAACGGTCAAGGCTAAAGCCAGTAATAATATCCACCCTTTTTTACCGACATTGATAGCCAAATAAGCGATAAAAAAAACATAAAGGGGAAACCAAAAATACATGCTGCGCCAATAGGGCATAAAGCGGTCTAAAAACCCTACGTGTAGCGTATGGTTGATGAAAAAAAAGAGTTGTTGGTCTATATTTTCAATGACATTCATATTGTTAAACTTTAATTATGGGACTTTCGTAAAATTACATTTCAATAGGGCTACACCCTATTCTAATATGTTCCGCCCTTTCAGGGCTATTCATCATTTATCATTCATCATTTTTTAAATGCGTTTTGACTTGATAATTAAGCGTTTGGATGTATTTTCATCAAATGGGTTCAAATTATAATCGCCAAATAATTCGAGTATTTTTAAGCCTGCTTTCGCATAAAGGGCATGAAAATCTTTCAAAGTGAAAAGCCTTACTTTCTCTTGAAACTTATAATCTACCCCCTCAGTATGGAAGCTTATTTTTTTAATAACATGCCCCGTTCTAATGTGTTTTTTAATGTGAAAATCAATGCCTTCTGTGGTTTGTATATAATCCGTTTTAAGGTTATCTGTCACCCATTTTGTATTGAAATAATCCATAATAAAAATGCCATCAGGCTTCAAACCAGAGGCAATATGTTTTAAGGTAGTCAAATTATCTATGTCTTTTTCAAAATAACCAAAGCTCGTAAAGAAGTTGAAAATGAAATCGTAGTAATTGATTCTGAACGTTTTACGCATATCGTGCTGATAAAAATGCAGGTTATCTGTTTCAAATTGCTGTGCAAAACGAATGCTCGACTTCGACAAATCCAAGCCTGTTACATCAAAACCGTTGTCTGCCATTTGGCGGCTATGCCGTCCTTTGCCGCACGCCAAGTCCAAAATACGGGTTTCAAGTTTTGGGTTATGCGTTTTGAGTCTTCCTACATCTGTTAGATAATTCA
>JAYUQN010000034.1:0-6085 GCA_043756725.1 Saprospiraceae bacterium | reverse complement strand
GAGGCGCAACAAATCTTGGTGATTGGTTTCAGCCAAACCCTTTGCTTTATCTAATATACGAAGCGATTGAATATATAAACCCTTGTTATACAATACTTTAGCATAATCTATATTTTCACGAATATCAATATCCGCATTGCGATTTTTATGCAAAAGACGCAGGCTTGTGAGCAATTGTTTATACAAATGGGCTTTGAGATTGGATAGTTGCTCCTTCTTTATTTCAGGTACTTTTTTGAAAAGAGCCGTTTCATCATAGTCTTTCGATTTATCCAAGACATCGAAAAGTCGGATAAATTTCAGTTCCTCACTGTCTTGGTTGCGGGTCACGTAGAGCCTAAAATTGCGTTTTTCAGCTTTGGTCAAGGTCTTTATAAGCTGAAACAGGTTGTCTGAAGCTGTGGTTTGTGCTTGTCGCTGTATGAGTATAGGCATCGTAAGAAAGGTTAAATTAAACTATTGATAATCAATGAGTTGCAAATATAATTTTTTAGTTTGAAAACCGTAACGATTTCCTAAACTTATTATCCATTGGGGCGATTTTTTGAGTACCTTTGATGTAGCTTCGGATTTATCCGAACTTGTTTTAACGGATTCATCCGTTGCCTGTATTGCGGACGGATAAATCCGTCTAAACGGGTTCGGATAAATCCGAAGCTACAAGTTCGGATAAATCCGAAGCTACGGGTTCGGATAAATCCGAAGCTACGGGTTCGGATAAATCCGAAGCTACTAACCAATTGCAACGAATTAAAAATAAAAAACATATATACAATGGCTGACAAAGTTCAGATTTTTGACACAACCTTACGAGACGGCGAACAGGTGCCGGGCTGCAAATTAAATCTACCCGAAAAATTAGAAATTGCCCGCGCACTCGAAGAGTTGGGCGTAGATGTTATCGAAGCAGGTTTTCCGATTTCAAGTCCCGGCGATTTTGATTCGGTGACACAAATTGCTAAAATTATTAAAAACGCCACCGTCTGCGGTTTAAGTCGGGCGGTTGAAAAGGATATTGATGCCGCTGCCGGCGCATTAAAATATGCCAAACACCCGCGTATCCACACGGGGCAGGGCACAAGTGATTTTCACATATTGAATAAATTTAATTCAACAAGAGAAGCCATGCTTGAACGCGCTGTGCGGGCAACCAAATATGCTAAAAAACACGTTGAAGATGTCGAATTTTTCTGCGAAGATGCAGGACGTTCCGACCCTCAATATTTAGCACAAGTGGTTGAAGCCGTCATTAAAGCAGGAGCTACTGTGGTAAATATACCTGATACCACAGGTTATTGTCTGCCTCATCAATATGGTACGCTTATAAAATATTTGGTTGATAATGTACCCAATATCCACAAAGCCACCATTTCAGCGCATTGCCACAACGATTTAGGTTTGGCAACTGCCAACTCTATTGCGGCAGCCTCAAATGGCGCGCGCCAAATAGAATGTACTATTAATGGTATTGGAGAGAGAGCAGGCAATACCTCATTGGAAGAAGTGGTAATGGTGATGCGTCAACATAAAGAGTTGAATCTTTATACCGATATTCAAGCGCATCAACTCTACCCTATCAGCCGTTTGGTATCTGAAAAAATGCGTATGATGGTGCAACCCAACAAAGCTATTGTGGGCGCTAATGCTTTTGCCCATTCATCGGGCATTCATCAAGATGGGGTGATTAAAAATCGGGAAAATTATGAAATCATCAATCCTGCCGATGTGGGTGTGAGCGAATCCTTAATCGTTTTGACGGCGCGCAGTGGTCGTGCAGCTTTACGTTATCGCCTACAAAAGCTTGATTTTCAAATGGATAAATATGATATTGAGCAGCTATATGCTAAATTTATTGAAATAGCAGATCGTGAAAAAGAGGTTAAAGAGATTCATTTGATTGAAATGATGGAGCGTGTGGGCGTACCTATGGCAGTTTAAACTGAATTGATTAATAAAAAAAACCTGTAAGACAGTTTATTGTCTTACAGGTTTTTTTATTTGAAAATAATTGTACCTTTCTGCAAATTTTTTAATCATCAATCAATCGTATTCTATATGAAAAAACTGATTTTTATGGCGCTCGTTCTTTCTTTCGCTGCGTGTAAAAACGCCAATGAAAAAACGACAGCCGCCACCGCATCCGAGAAAGCCCTCCCCCCCTCAGTATCCACCGTTTTTGACGACTATTACAAAGAGCGCATGAAATTGTACCCTTTTGAAGCCACTTCAAACGGCGTAAACGAATACAACGACCAATTTCCAATTGACATCAGCGAGGATTATCGGGGAACAGTACGCCAGTTTTATGAAAAATATAGAGGTATTTTAAGTAAAATTGATAAAGCCGCTTTGAGTGAAAACGATAAAATGAGCGTTGATATCCTGTCATGGGATATTGACAGAGCTTTAGAATCTTTGAAATTTCCAGAACATTTGATGCCTTTAAGTCAATTTGTCGGTAAGCATTTGGAATTAGGGCAACTCGGTAGTGGCGAAGGAATGCAGCCTTTCAAAACCACCAAAGATTATGACAATTGGCTCAAACGCATTAGCAATTTACCAATTTGGGCAGATACAGCTGTCAGCAATATGCGCTTGGGTATTCAAAAAGGTTGGGTTTTGCCAAAGTCATTAGCGGTGAAAATTTTACCCCAATTGAAACCCATTGCCGAAGCAGCTGAGGAAAAGCACCTTTTTTATGGACCTATTTCAAAATTGAAAACCAATAAAGACATTTCAGATGCCGATAAAACGCGCTTGACAATAGAGTATGTCAAAATGGTGAACGAGATTGTGAAACCATCTTATAAAAAACTCTACGATTTCATCAATACTGAATACCTCCCTAAAACCCGCACCACATCAGGCATCTCTGCCCTACCTGATGGCGAAGCCTACTATCGCTATTTGGCAAAATATTGGACGACTACGGATATGTCGCCCAATGAAATTTTTGAATTGGGTGAAAGAGAAGTGGCACGTATTCGCTCTGAAATGGAAATAGTGAAACTGCAAGTAGGTTTTAAAGGCGATTTAAAAGCGTTTTTCAAGCACGTGAATGAAGGAGAACCCAAGTTGCGCCCTTTCAAAGACCCTAAGGCAGTGTTAGCCAATTTCAACGCAATCCATGAAAAGATGAAACCGCAATTGGCAAAACAATTTGATTTAGTGCCTAAAACCACCTTTGAAATTCGCCGTACCGAAGCCTTTCGTGAAGCCTCTGCTTCTGCTGAATATTTGCAAGGCAATTTGAAAGAAGGGCGAGCAGGCGTGTTTTATACGCCTATTCCAGACATCAAAAAGTATAATTTATATCAAGACGAATCCCTGTTTTTACACGAAGCCATACCCGGGCATCACTATCAAATTTCATTGCAACAAGAGAATAATGCTTTACCTGAGTTTCGTAAAAACCTGTGGTATGGTGCGTATGGAGAAGGTTGGGCTTTATACACCGAGGGCTTGGGCAAAGAGATGGGTTTGTATCAAGACCCTTACCAATATTTTGGGCGTTTGGGTGGTGAAATGCACCGTGCTATCCGTTTGGTCGTTGATGTCGGTTTGCATACAAAAGGTTGGACACGCGAGCAAGCTATCAAATATGACCTCAATAACGAAGCGGATACCGAAGAAAATATTACCGCTGAAATAGAACGTTACATGGCTATTCCCGCTCAAGCCTTGAGTTATAAGGTGGGTGAACAACGCATATTAGGTCTTAAAATGAAAGCGATGCAGGCGCTGGGTAATAAGTTCGACATCAAAGCATTTCACAACGAAGTGCTAAAAGATGGCTGTGTTCCTTTAGCCATTTTAGAAAAAAAGGTTTTCAATTTTGTTGAAAAGCAGTCAAAATTGACCCCTCAGTAGAATTAAGAATTTTCAGTTAAAAATTAGGAATGTGGATAACTTCAATAGTATTGAGTTATCCACATTTATTTTTCAAATTAAGCTTAGTTGCTAACATTTGATAAGAGTTTTATTGTAATTTATAGAGTTATCAACAAGAATAAATAAGATATTAACAAGTTATCTACATTTTTTTATAGTTATCAACATTGTTTAAACACTTATCCACAATTCAAAACCTACCTTTTTACATGTACAAACCACAACTTAATTTTGATATTTCAATAAAAACATTAACTTTGTAAGAAATAATTAAAAATGACTGCCGTAGCCGTAAAAGAGGAAAATAAAAAATTAACAAGCCTGTCTGAAATTCTTGTTTATGAGGAACTGAACGGTCATAAATTGTACCGCAAAGGCTACAAGCATGTTATAAACCAAACTAAAACTATTGAGGAAATTATGGGCTGTAGTAGTTTACAAGCGGCAATCGTGTCTGTTTTATTGAGTTATCTTTACCGCCATGTTGAAGATGACGGTTATGAAATAATGACTAATGAAGCAGGTCTCCATGTTTCATTGGGCAATAATTTATCATCAGATATAATTCTATACAATTCCAAAGATTTTTTGAAATACCGTCTTGATGACCACTATTTCAATGTTGCTCCTAAAATGGTAGTTGAAGTGGATATTAAGGTAGAATTGGAGGATATGAGTTCTGTAGAATATTGGACTAAAAAAACGCAGACTCTTTTCAGTTTTGGTGTTGAAAAAGTAGTTTGGGTTTTTTCAGAAGATAAAAAAATTATTCTCGCAGAACCCAATAAAGATTGGATAATCCGTGATTGGACTAAGGACTTTGAGTTTATGCCTAACCATATTCTTAATATTCAAAAAATGATTGATAAGAAAGGTTATATTTTTTGACCCCTCAGTATTATCAATAAAAAGCCTTGCTAAAACATTTAGGTTTAGCAAGGCTTTTTCTTTTTTAATTCTATTTATAAATCCCTCGTTTTCAATAGATAATACGCCCCATATAAAAACAAGATTGTTGAAATCAAAGCCGTCAATTCCGCTTGTGTAGGCGATAAAAACAATTTTATATCAGCCGATTCGGTGATAGTGGTCACCATTTTAGGAATTGGAAAAGGCGTTAAATCATTCGCTGCATTCATCGGACCATACACTATCAACTGTTTTAAACCCAACAGTTTACCTACCACCACAAAACGGATTATGCGCTCGATAAACATAATATAGGCAAAATATAAAAACAACGCAATTCCTGTTTTTCGGAACAAAATACCCAACATAAATCCAAAGCTCATAAAAGTTATAATCATCAACATATAACGCGGAACCATATCTATATTTTCCATGATTTTACTCATATAAATCGTTTCCGTATAGCACAAACCGTACAGTAAAGCAACAATAATGTAATAAATTGTTGCACCTAAAGCCACCAAAAATAGAAAATACACTTTCGATAAATAAAAGTCCAAACGGCTTATACCACTGATGATGTTCTGCCGCAATGTGCGGTTTGAAAACTCATTTGTCACCGTTAAAACCGATATAAAACCCATGATGAAATAACAAAGCCAATTGCCGACATACGCCAGTGATTGCCAAACAGTTGGAAACATATAAAATGTCTGAGCATTGCCTAATTGGGGCGGCAATTTAATACTCAATCCCACTGACATGAAAAGCGGCAATAAAACAATATACATACCCATCAAAATCAAGAAAGGATTATAGGTTTTCAGCTTTAACCATTCCAATTTTATTAAAAACAGTATCTTATTCATATTTTATTTTTTTGTGGCAGGGCAATTCGTTTGTGTTACGCAGCGAGCGAAGTTATGTGTAAAAACTCTTCTTCCAGTTTGCGTTTGCGCTCGGTTAAGTGCGTCAAAATTATCCCTTTTTGGTAGGCTAATTGACTGACATCAAGGACTGAGAACCCATCTTTTACACTGATAATCAAGACATTGGCTTTATTATCTATCCGTGAAACGAAATTTGACTCATCCAACACCCCCCTCAGTATTTCGTTGTTTTGGGCAGCTATTTCAATGGTAATCTCCTTATTTAAAAGGCTGCCAACTGCACCAGCAGATAACAAATTTCCGTTTTTAATAATAGCCACGTGAGAACAGACTTTTTCAACTTCATCGAGAATATGGCTTGCCATAAAAATCGTTTTGCCTTCTCCCGCTATTTT